>CAXBHO010000079.1:0-19024 GCA_963975485.1 uncultured Balneola sp.
GAACACATTTTTTTTATTCAAAACTTTAATTTGTTATTAGACCAATAATAATAAGAATTTCAAAGACTTTTAGCCTACTATTTGTCCATTACGCCAAATGTTCAATATTTTCACTAAGCTATTTATCTAAGAATCTCGTCCATTACCCACGCCACATGGGTTGCAGTTTTTCCGGTTGAAGGGTGCTTAGAAATTTCTCCGAATAGATATTTCTTCATATTCTCAACATGTGGAAGTTGAATATGCTCTGGATGTTCAATAAAGATTTCATCTTGTATAGTTTTGCTATCCAGTTCAATAGCTTCGTTCTTAAAAATAGAAAATATGATCGTTCCTTTACTACCAATAATCTGAACTTCATCCTCATAATGATGGGCACCAAAATTCCAACTGCCTGATCCTGTAATTCCATTTTTATGGATCCATGACGCAGAAACGGCATCTTTTGCTGAATACAATCCTAACTGGTTTGTGCCGACTCCTAATGCTTTTTCTATATCTCCCAACAAGTAAATAAACAAATCAAGACCGTGACAAGCCAGATCATCAAAATAACCTCCTTTAGCTATTTCAGCATCAGTACGCCAGTTATATTCTTTTGAAAGGTCAATGTCTCTCGGGGCACAAGAATAGTGCCAGTTTATGTGTCTGACTTCACCTATTGCAGCTTCATCAATCCACCTCTTAACTTGTAAAAATCTTGGTAACGATCTTCGATAGTAAGCAACAAATAGTGGTATTCCCTGCTTTTTAAACGCTTCTGTAATTGCTAAACAATCTTCATAATTAGGAGCCATTGGTTTTTCAATACAACAAGGCTTTCCTGCTTCAGCAACTTTTAGAGCGTATTCTTTGTGTGAATCGGGTGGAGTAGCAATATAAATTGCATCAATTTCTTTATCATTAATGAGCTGATAAGCATCTGTATAGTATTTTTCAATGTGATGTCGCTGTGCATAATCAATGAGCTTTTCTTTATTTCGCCGCATCACAGCTTTAAGCTCAAATCCCTTTACTTTTTGGTACGCAGGACCGCTCTTAACTTCCGTTACATTTCCGCAGCCGATAATTCCCCAATTAATTTTTTTGTTCATAGAGTTGGTAATACTGAATGGTAAGTTTTAATCCTGATTATAAAGAATGACGTAGTAATTATTACGAAAATTTTTTTTGGAGAAGAAGAGCGGAGCGAATTTTTCTTCAACGTTTGGCTATGAGTAGTTGCGTGGTTAAGCACGCTTGCAATAGCACTTTATATGGTGTTGGCAAGCGTTATTTTGCTTGTTACAATAAAGCCTAACAAATAGTTCAGATTTGATTTTCCAAGTTCCATCTATTTTTACCCAATAAGCTGAATAATTGCCCCCATAGTTTTTCCAACTATCTGTTTCGGGTCCTAAGGCTGTCCAAGTTCCTTTTTTCCATGCAATATTATCTTTAGTATTGATAAGAACTTCTTCTGGGTTTCTAACAAAATACAAATCAGGATTTCTATTAAAAACATTAGTTAAAGCATTTTTAAAAGCAATTTTTCCAGAAAAGATTTCCCCATTCGATGCAACTATATTAATATCTTCTGTCAAATACTCTAATATATTTTCAATTTGTTGATTTTTGATTGCTAAATTTGAACCCGATCTTAGTTTTAAAATTTTATTCCTATTAACATCTATACTATCCTGTGCCATTATAATATTAGATGTAATAAGTAAAATCAAAATTGTAAATAGATATTTCATAGCATTTTATACATGCCAGCGGTTGGTCTATGGAAAGTGGCGAGTTTGTGTGCTTTCGTTATTTTTTTTGTTTCAACTCATTATTTAGGTTATCAATCAATGATTTATTCATTTGTAATAATATCTCATTGTTCTGAAGTAGACCATTATTAATACTAATACTCCAACCTGCACTTTGTTTTAACTTCCTGTAAGAAGGTGAATCAGTATCACTAAAGAACATCTTTGCATAAGGAAATTCATCATCTTCGGCTTTCCAAAACCAAAAGTCAGAAAAATCAGGGCCAAAAAATAATGCTCTAAATTCCGTTCGACTCACTCTATTTTGATAAATGCTTTCATCGAGATATTGATAGTATGCAATGATGCTATCAACTAAGTTTTCATTAGATAAATTGTAAATTCTACCAGAGTTTAACATCTCATTATAAGTAGTTTTTCGAGGATTTAAATCTTTATGAATTGCTCCACCATAATGCATTACTTTTTTTATTTCTTTATCAGACAATGACTTTTTGTAAATGATTTCTTTAGCATCTGTTAAATAATCATTACGCTTATTATAATACTCGATGTTTTTTAAAAACCGTTGATTATCACTTTTTAAATCTTGGGTGAGTTTTTGCAAAGTTACTTTTTCTTCTGAATGGATTCTTTGCTCATTTTTCCATTCGTTAATTGCCAACGCCATTAGTATTCCAATAACAACAAGTAGAATCTCCCCAAAAGCATACAGCAGATATTTACTGAACTTATTTTCAGTTAATAGTCTTTGCCGAATTTTTCTAAAGAATTTTGTCATTAGTTATTGGTTGGCCATAGTTTCTGCTACCGAAGCTTTAGCGTAGGAGCAATGAAGGCTAACAATACGTTTCAGTTAATGCTTCACATAAACTGTTTTTCGATTTATAAATTCCATCATTCCATCTTTGGCCAATTCACGTCCGTATCCTGAATTTTTAGTACCTCCAAAAGGTAATCTTGGATCAGATTTAACCAATTCATTGATAAAATAGGCGCCATCACTTACTCTGTGTGCATACTCTAAAGCCTTCTCAGTATTTTTGGTACAAACAGTTACTCCCAGACCATAGTTAGAATTTTCGGATAGTTCAAAGCCGTGATTAATGTCTTTAGCTTTAGTCATGGCAGTTAAGGGTCCGAAAGTCTCTTCATCAAATGCAGCCATACCGGGTATCACATCACCCAAAATAGTAGGTTCGTGATAGCAACCTTTTTGATTTCCTCCAAGCAATAATTTTGCACCTTTTGCAATGGATTCCTTTACTTGCTTGTTTAATTGCTCGGCAAGATCTATCCTTGCCATTGGACCTACTGCAGTGTTTTCAATTAGTGGGTCGCCTGATTTCAAGCCTTTTACTGCTTCAATGAATTTAGAAACGAACTCATCGTAGATATTCTCCATTAAAATAAATCGCTTTGCGGCAATACAGCTTTGTCCGCAGTTTAACATTCTTGCGGTAACAGCAGTTTTTACTGCCTTATCAATATCCGCATCTTCCCAAACGATAAAAGCGTTGTTGCCACCAAGTTCTAATACCGTTTTTTTTATATGGCGGCCTGCAATTTCTGCCACGGCAGAACCTGCACGTTCACTTCCTGTTAATGTTACCGCCTTTACACCTTTATGAGCTACAATAAGTTCTGTTTGGTCATGATGAACAATAAGGTTTTGAAAAACATTTTCAGGATAGCCTGCTTTGGTAAAAACATCTTCAATTAGTTGAGCGCAGCCGAAAACATTAGGTGCGTGCTTTAATAAACCTGTATTTCCAGAGGTTAAAGTTGGGGCAGCATATCTGAAAACCTGCCAAAAAGGAAAATTCCAAGGCATAATAGCCAAAACGCTACCAATCGCATTGTGACGTACAAAACTTCTCTCAGCATCTGTAGAAATTGGTTCGTCACTCAGAAATTCTGCTGCATTTTCTGCGTAATAGTCACATACCCAGGCACATTTGTTCACTTCCGATCTAGACTCGGATATGGGCTTTCCCATTTCCAAAGTAATCATTTTAGCATATTCGTCTACATTATCCCGCAACACTTGACCTGCTTTCTTAATAAGATCACAGCGTTCGGTAAGTGAAGTTTTTTGCCAAGATTCAAAAGCCACCTGGCTTTTGTTTAGTTTTTCAATCAGCTGTTCTTTATTAATGGCTGTATATGAGCCAACTTGCTCGCCGTTAAAAGGGTTAATACTTTTGAATTCCATATGTTTTATATAACTGTCCGTTTTAAAATTCGTTTGAGTCAAAACCTTGAGCTTCTTTATGTTTTACGACCCAACTAAAAGAAGTGTAAATACTAAAAATGTTGCAATTGACATCTGCTACTAAGCCAGATTTTTTAAATTACAATACGTGTGCAGCATACTTAGCACAAGGCATTTGTATTTCTACTTAGTTAAACTACCCGGAAGTATTACTTTTTCTCGTTTATCTTCCACAATTTGAGAAACATATTTACTACGAATAGCATTTATCCATTTTTTTGCACGTGCGTTGAGTTTAAAATCATCGGTCATCATACGGCCTCTTGTCACTAAAATACCCATGTCGGCACCTTCATATAAATAATCCCCTTGTTTAGAAATATGGAGGAAAAAAGCCTCATTTTCGCTTTCTACAGCCCTTCTATGGGTATCCATTCTATCAAATTGGATATGGCCATTGTCGAACATTTTATAAATTCCCGATTTCGGAGCTTCTGAGACATATTCTATGGTATCTTCAGTATGTTTAATAATTAATTGGCTCCATCCGTCTATATTTTCTTGTCGAGCCCATCGTTTATTAAGCTCTTTTACATTCAGCTTATATTCTACGCCCATCCATTCCAAAATATGGAATATAAAAAGTGGTGCATCAGCCAAAGCAAAAACGGCATGGTTGGTTATGGAACTTGCGCCGGTAACTCTTGGGTTTAATTCCCCAAGGTAAATTTCACCGTTGTCTTGATCGATGAGAAAATCCAACTCAAAATAGCCTTTATAGCCTTCCTCTCTCAATTGGTCGCCGAATAGTTGGGTATATTTTGTGGCTTTTTTACGAATTGCAGGAGTAAAAGCATTGGGATAAATTTCATTACCGCACCATCCGCCTTTGTAGGGGGTCATTTCTTTAAAGCCTACAAGTTCTGTCATTAGGGGTGCCACAATAGTGCCATGTCTTGTTACACAAGCTTCAATTGCAGAGCCTTTACAATTGATGCGTTTCATTATCTTGACCTCTTTCTCCTTTACAATCTCCTCTTCGTATTTTTTGAATTCTTTTTCGTTGGTGATAAAAAAAGTAGTGTGTCCGGAATCACCAAAAGGTGTTTGTATTACCAAATCGGTACCAAGCTCTTTGGAAACTTCACTCAAGTGTGCGTAATCCTTAACAGGGGAGAGCACATAGGGAACGCAAGGCACACCGGCTTTCTCGGCAATTCGATTGGTGTTTACCTTGTTGTCCATCATGGTTCGCATTTTAGCAGGAGGGAACATTATTTGAAGTCCTAATTTTTTAGCGAGCTTCTCCGTTTCACCATCGAACATTAAAAACATGGCCTTTCCTGCTCTTTTTCCTTTTTTTCTTGTAGTCAGAAAATCCTGAACCTCGGGATGTTGAAGTAGGTAGTTGTTTATATCTTCAATACAAGTGAACTCGTCATGGGGAATTTCCTCCTTAGGCGAAAATACATTAGGGTGTTGCCCATCAAAACATTCAATATGGCATATAAATTTAAAACCTTTGATCCATTCATCGGCACCAAGCATATTGAAGTTGGTAGCACTAATGAAGTATAAGGGAGTCTCATTTTTATGGAAGAACCTTCTTATATCAGATACGCCGTTAAGAATCTCTGTTGTAGATGCTTTTTTTACGGGAGTCTTTTTATTATTAACAGGTGATTTTGTTTTTTTAGTTGCCATGGAACTTCTTTTTAATTGATTAAACTTGTTGCTTCTTCTTATTTTTTCCAGCGGACATTCCGCCCAATGATGTAGTGATCTTATGTCTGTCCAATACTTTGTCTTTGAATACTCTAAGTCCCAGATCGGAACGGTATCCATGTATTTCACTAACATCTAAAACTGTCATGAAATTGATGATTTCCTCGCTCACCACCTGACCCGGAACTAACACGGGAAAACCAGGTGGATATGGGATTACAAAAGTGGAAGCTACCAGTTTTCTTCCTTTCTCCATAATCGGCAAACACTCGTTTAAGGGTACGTATTCATAATTTTGTTCTTTGTAGGCCAAAAAATAGGCTTCCCGTAGATTACCTCCGGGAACTCCCGGTACCGCTTGAAATGAATGATGGAAATAACTGAAATCTGGTAACGGTGGCACCTCTTTGGTCAATGAATAAATTCTTTTATCCCGTAATTCTTTTTCCTTGGTGTTCAAGGCTTTAAACTCGTCATCCAGTTCGTCGGCAATTTTCAAAAGTGCATTCACCAGATAGGTAACACTGCCTTTGGTAGTTCCAATGTTTGTCATAAATAACACCGTGTTGCGAGACGTCTTATTGATCTGGATATTGAATTTATCCATCAAATATTTATTCTTAAAAGTGTCACCATCAACCCCTGTTTTTCCTATGTATAAAGTGATTTTAGTAGGATCCAGCACAAATTCGTCTTTCTCCCAGGCCTCGTTCATGCGGTTCCAACCTTCATTTTGGGTGTAATATTCCTTAAGACCGGTTTGACGGTATTTATCCGGAATAAAATCTTGAACAGTTAAAACCTCAAAGTATTTACTTAGTTGAGGATTGTCATTTACCTTGGCTCTTAGCACCATGGCCATTTCAATACTTTTTTCCACTAATTCAAAACCTTCGAGCTGCACTTGCCGTCTCCCAACATCCAATGATGCCAACATTTGGTAATTTGGTGACGTAGAGGTATGGGTCATATAAGCTTCAAGAAAAGTGTTTTCCGTTTTTCTACGGAAATCTTCGTCCCAAATATGAATCATAGAGCCTTGTCTAAAACTACTTAACGTTTTATGGGTACTCTGAGTGGCATAGACACGTATTTTAACCTTATCAGGATCCGGCAATACGGATTGGTCTCCATCTTTCAATGATTTTATATGTTTATCGTATTGTTTTCTGTAATCGGGGCTACTATATTTTTCATAAAGCTTTTTCGCCGTAAACATTCCGGTACGTTGCTTATAATTATAAGCAAATCCAGCAAAAGCAAACCACGCTTCATCCCATAAAAAAACCATATCAGGTTTTATGGCTAGTACTTCCTCCATAACTCGCTCCACATTATAAACAATACCATCGAAAGTGCAATTGGTTAACAGTAGCATTTTAACTTTGTCGAGTCTTCCCGCTTCCTTTAATTGTAATAATTTCGTTTTAATCTGTTCCAACGGAACTGCACCATACATAGAATATTCTTCAATAGGATAGGAATCCAGATAAACAGGATATGCACCTGCTAAAACCAATCCATAGTGATGCGATTTATGACAATCTCGATCAATAAAGACAACGTCTTGGGGCTGAACCAAGGCTTGCATCACAATTTTATTGGCAGTGGATGTTCCATTGGTCACAAAATAGGTGTATTGCGAACCATAGGCATCTCGTGCCATCTCCTGAGCTTTTTTTAAAGGGCCTGTTGGTTGTAAAAGTGAATCAAGACCACCAGTGGTGGCAGAAGTCTCTGCTAAAAACATATTGCGCCCATAAAAATCACCAAAATCATTTATCCATCGCGATTTGAATACCGAGTTTCCTCTTGATATCGGCATCGCATGGAATACCCCGGTGGGTTTTTGACTATACTCTACTAAGGCAGAAAAGAAGGGGGTATTATAACGTTCTGCAATACCTCGTATAATGGTTAGATGCAGTTCTTGAATATCCTCTGTTTGGTAAAAGATACGTCTGAACCCTTTAATGGTATCGTCTTTCAAGTGTCCTAAAGAAGTATCGGTAACGTAATAAGTGTCCAACTCAGGACGCAGTTGTTTGATCAACTCTCCAAGGATAGGACCAAGATCGGTTTCCGGTTTTGATGAAAAGTCATGTTTTTTAACTTCCTCTATATAGGGTTTTATGAGAGGCGTGCTAAGCTTGGAATGATAAGGCGGTGCATAACGCACAACTACTGCTTGTATGTTATGATTAAAAAGTAAGGTAATTAAAGCGTCTTGAAAAGAACGTTGAACCACAACACCATAACTAAACTTGTCATTGGGAGCCTGTAAAGTCCTTAAACTATGTTTCAAATTATGCTCTTCTTGTTCAGAGATATTATCTACGAACAAAACCTCAAAATGATTTTTTCGAATGCTATTCTGTTGGTCATGTTCTTCGGCGGGTTCTATGCTATGCTCTTCAAAATCGATAAAGTCAGGATTACTTTTATAGCTGTCGCCAACAAGTTGCTTTGTAGTTTCTGCAACCAAATTGGAGAGGGAGGCATATTCGTGGGCAGAAAAAGTATTTTCAAGCCTGCGCACGCGCTCTTTTCCGGGAGAGGCAAAAAAACATTCCACTCCTTTTAAATCTTTTAGTAATTCTTTGACATTTTGTTTGAGTGTTTTTTCATTTAACGACCCTTTATGACAACGGGTTAGCTCAGAGCTTTCAATTTTTAATTTATTCCAATAATCAACTCGTAACTGGGCAATGTTATAATAAGGCGCACTTTTTGTTTTATTTTTAGTCACGATTTATTTTTTTGAGTGTAAGGCTAGTTTATTTCCTTGAGAATCTATAAAAATGGCAAAATAGCCGGCATCCTCACTAATGAGGGTTTTTGGCATTACTATGCGTCCACCTACTTCTTCTACCTTATTTAATACATTGTTAAGGTCTTTCCCTCCATTTAAATAAATTAACGGTCCTGTATCAGAAGGTATTGATCCGGTGCCAGCAATTACAGCTCCACCAATACCTGATGTTACTGGGAAAAAAGCCATTGCATTTGCCTCGGTAATATTTTGTTCCATTTCAATTCCGAAAATGTGGTTATAGAAATGTACTGCCTGTTGAAAATCAATTGCAGGAATTTCGAACCAACTCACATAATCTTTAATTACTGGTTTATTATTTTTTTTATTTATCGGAGTTCCGCCCATATTTTTTATGCTTTAAGTTATTCCATCCCCTTTATAGTGAATGGGTGCGCTTTGTTGCTCTAAAGAATTTTCTTTAATCTTCAATTCCGTAATTTTATCAAGTCGTGAGGGCTTTATAAGTGGGCCTAAAGAATCTAGATAAGGTGTAGGAACATTAGGTTGGTAAATATCAAACTTATTGTTTTTAATATGATCGCGAAAACTTTTAAGAGGTTGTCCAAGACGTAGAATTCCCAATTCGCGACTTCTTCTAGCCCGTTCTATATTCAATTCGAGTGGTATGATTTCCTCAGTACCTTCTGACTGGTGTAAAATACGTCCATCTGGACCACAAACTAATGATCGACCACATCCTCCTGTATCCAAGCCATTAACATCAAAGAAATAGCATTGGTTTACAGAAGCCATGGCTCTAACAATCGATAGTTCAATTTCTCGATCAATAGTTCCGGACATAGTTGGATGCATAATGACTTCTGCACCCATAGTGGTTAAAGTACGAATGGTCTCAGGAAACCACATATCATAACAAATTGATACTCCAAATCTTGCTACATTTGGTACATCAAATACACAATAATCCTGTCCTGGTGTTACTCCAACTTCATAGGGGTAAAAAGGAAACATTTTGCGGTAACGGGTAACAATTTCCCCTTTAGGGTTAATAACAGTTGCAGTATTGTATATTTTATCCTCACTTTTTTCAAATATCGAACCTGGAAGCAACCAGATTCCATATTTTTTAGCCATCGACTGCATTTCTGATTCGAAATTATTGGGGATAGGTTGTGCTGTATGTGTTAATGGCCCATAAGCACACAATTCACTGAACATAATCATCTCTATCCATGGATAGAGATTCATAGTAATATCGATTTTCAGCTTCATCATTTCCACATTGGAAGCGACAGCTGATACTTTCATTTGTATTCCTGCAATTGCGAATGGTCTCATATTATTTGCTTGAAGCTTTTTTAATTTCGTTTTCTAAAATTGACATACCCTTGTCTAATTGTTGATCAGTGATTACTAAAGGGGATAGTATTCTGATGATATTTTTATGCGTTCCTGCACTTAACAAAATCAATCCATTTTCTGAACAACCCTTCACAATGTTCGAGCATATCTCAGCATCTGGTTGTCTGGGATCTCCGTTTTTAACAAATTCGATGGCAATCATAGCACCGATTCCACGTACATCACCAATTTCAGGGCATGTATCCATTAGATTATCCAAACGACTCTTTATAGTATTCCCTAATTCTTTGGCTTTTTTATTAAGATCAATGTCCTTCATATATTTAATGGTTGCCAATGCGGCGGCACAACTAACCGGACTACCAATATAGGTACCACCAATTGAGCCTGAAGCTGCGGCGTCCATCACCTCTGCACGTCCAACGACCGCAGCTATTGGTAAACCGGAACCCATAGATTTTGCATAGGTACTTATATCTGGTTGTACTCCGTAATGTTGCCAACTTGCCCAATACCCTGTTCTACAAAAACCACTTTGCACTTCATCCATTATCAGCATAATGCCGTGTTCATCACAAAAGGCTCTTAATCCTTCTAAATATTTTTGTGGTATTGCGTTAAACCCACCTTCGCCTTGTATAGGTTCCAAAATAATAGCAGCAACACTTTTGATATCAACTAAGTTAAGAGCACTCTCATGTAATCTTTTGAGTTCATCCTTAACAAAAGTAGCTTCATCTCTTGCTCCTTTATAACGGTAAACGTTTGGAAAAGGAAGTCTGTAAACTTCGGGAGCAAATGGACCACAATCATATTTATAGCTTACTTTACTTGTTAACGTCATTGCCATCATGGTACGTCCGTGATAGGCTCCGGTGTAACAAATTACGGCGGGTCTTTTGGTGGCTTGTCGCGCAATTTTTATCGCATTCTCTACTGCTTCGGCACCAGTACTTACGAGCATTGCCTTAGTTTTTTTACCATGAGGGAGAATTTCAACTAATTCCTCACATAATTCAATATATGGCTCGTAGGTAACCACATTAAAACTGGTATGCAGATACTTTCCTGCTTGCTCTCTGATTGCGGCAACTACTGGCTCGGGACAATGGCCGGCGTTTACCACGCCAATTCCTCCTGCAAAATCGATCAGTTCTCGTCCATCCGCATCAATAATAATTGCTCCTTTAGCATCTTTTACGGTCGCAGTATTAAAAACTCCTACGCCATTTGCCACAACATCTTTTCTTCGGTTTAGGAGCTCTTGTGATTTAGTCAATGTTTCTTTCATTTTAAAAAATTCTTATTTATTAGGGCGCTTTTTTTTCAAAAAATGTTCCCTAGAACATTATAGGCAAAAAATATGGTTTATATGCATAAATGCCGTTTCATATCATTAAGATTAAAAAAGGTGACCATTTGTGAAAGGCAATGGTGATTCTGTAGTTTACTTTAGCCTATAAATTTATGTTAACATAAATATTAGAGTGGCAGCTTAAGTTCTACAATTGGGTATCATTTGATATCATAGAAGTAATGATTTTTAAAATTCCGGTAAGGAAATTTTCTTCAATTATGATAGTAGAATTTTTAGATTAACTACATTTATTTTTTTACTACTTACCGAGAACGCACCACAATTTTTCAGCTCTTGAATATACCTGCTAAGCGCACCAAGGTACTGTGTATAGTTACCGTTTATAGCGTACAAAATAGACTTGCGCATGACCGGATATTGATTACTCCATAATTGCATTTTATCCATTGAAATTTTTAATACTTCAAACGGTCTAAAGCTTCCCAATATACATCGTGAGGTTTGAAATCCAGCAAGGATAGAATAACAAAAATTTCTATTAGGCAAAAAAAATACGGCGTGTTATCTTTCCGTTTATGGATTAGATTTAATGTGCCGGGCTATGAGTAGTTGCTTGGTTAAGCATCTAATTTAGCAAATAAATCACAGATAGAATATTCCGCAGGAATGTTCGTAAGTCGGTAGTGACCAAGCAATTAATTATACCACGGTGTTGTAAGTAGTAGTTTTTCGTTTTTATGTTACTTAAAAGTCAAAAAAAATCGAAAGAATAAAATTAGGCGTAAATTCAATTCCATTTGAGCAGTTAATTCCGACGCTTTGACATTCAAATCTCAATCTGTTGCAGTCAGCTCAACTTTCTTTCATTCGGCTTTTCATTCCGCAAACTTGCTTAAATTCCACAATAAAATTCAATTCAGGTTTGAGTAAGCAATTCCAGCGTTATTTTCCGATTTCAATTGCGCAAACTAGCTAAAAAGTCCAGCGTAATTCTATTTAGATTTATTTTTCCTGTAACGCTCTTTCGCACGTTCAATTGTAGCCTTTCTATATTCAGGGTCGTTGTGGTAACGGCTTTTTGAACGTTCTAAAGTTTTTTCTCGATATTCAGAGTCATTTTGATAGCGTTCCCGATAAATTTTGCGCTTTTGTTCCCTAAATTTCGGGTCGTTAGCATATTTTTCGTTTAGCTTCTCTAAAGTTTTTTCGTTACTTTTTCTTTTCGGAATATCCATTTTAATTTCCGCTTTTTCTGTTTTATTTTTTATCAGTTTTGTTCCGATGTTTGTTTGGTACGCTATTACTTACAACGTTTATGTATATGGTTTGTTGCGTGTTTGAGCAACTAATTTAGCAAATAAAAACCGAATAGAAAATCCGCGAGGATTTTCGTAAGTAAGGTTGTACTAGCAATGAATTATACACGTTGTTGTGCTTTCGTTATTTTTTTGTTTTATAATTGGTTAATAGCTTTTAAGTTCTGCGCCTATCAAACTTTTTAATCGTTCAGCCCTCGTTATGAGCTGGTCGCTTATATAATCAATGGTCACAGCGGTTTGAAAAGAAATATGCTTTACGTTTTTATAAAATTCGGTGTCTGTCGCTATTGTCTTCAAATCAAAACTTACATCTATATAGGATGAGTCGGGTTTAATTAGGTTAGAAGCTTCGGGCATTCCATTCAGGTGACCAATGGCCAACCTTTCGGTCTCCTTTAAGCCAGAGTTATAGGATAATACAATTTGTTGATTCTCTTCAACTATTGATTGATATTCAGCTAACGCTTTTTTGAGGTTTACTGAATTAATGTATGATAGTTTTCCAGAGCCCACGATTTCTATATAGGTAGGAAACATTTGAGAATAATCTAAAATCCAACCAACCCTTGTGATGGCCGAGATAAACATTGTGGAATCTATTACCTTTTGTTCATCGAGTGAATTGAGAATAAAATCTGCCCTTTCTTTTCGGGTCCTTAAGAAATCTTGATAGTCTTTCTCCCATACAACAAACTCTAAAACACCGCGCTGTTGCATTAATGACTTGAACACAGCATAAACGTTAATTACTTAGTGAATTTTAAAAGCTTTCATTTCGAAAAGAGAGGAAAGCCTTTAAATTAATTGGCACTTACCAATCAATAACCCATATTCATAAATGTGGCAATTATTCGAGAACTGATAGATTTTGTTATTTTGATAAAAATTATTTTTCCTGATTTCGCTGATTAGGGATCGCTGATTGGGTAATTTTAACTGATGCACTCAATTTGAGTATATCAGCGAAAATCAAAGGTTAAATCAATTGAATCAGTGATCAATAACTCATTTCAACAATCTCTTTTGCATCGTCTGGGGTGATATTTCGTCGCTCACCAAGACCTTTCCAGCCACGTTCTTCAAATCGTTCTTTTATGATAGAAGACGTTTGCTCGTATTGATCGGTGTATTGCGAAAGTTTGGTATCCATATCTAGAGAATGGAAATACTCTTCTGTTTTCTTAATTCCAGCTTCAGCTTTTTCTTCTACAAAACCTTCCTTTACTCCCCAAACGCGTTCGGCGTATTGAGCGAGTTTTTCCTTTTTGTCTTCAAGGTTAAAACGCAGCTGGCTTGGATGGATGATAGCAAGTGTTCTGGCGTGGTCTATTCCATATAACGCAGTAAGCTCATGTGCCATCATGTGTGTTGACCAATCGTTTGGGGTTCCTATCCTCAGCAGTCCATTTAAAGCCATTGTACAGCTCCACATGAAATCAGAAGCGGCATCATAATCTGATGGGTCTTCCATTATTTTTGGAGCAACTTCAATCAAAGTTTGCATCACGCTTTCAGCAATTCTGTCTTGTAATTTAGCTGCAACCGGATAAGTCATATATTGTTCAATTACATGCGAGAAAGAATCAACTAATCCGTTGGCAATCTGACGTTTTGGTATAGAATGAATCACTTGAGGGTCCAGAATGGAGAATTGGGGAAATAATCCCGGTCCACCCATGGTTCTTTTTTCCTTTATTTCTTTTCTTGTAATTACTGATCCGGAATTCATTTCTGATCCGGTTGCAGGGAGAGTAAGTACGGTTCCGAACGGCATTCCTTTCTCAGTTTTGATTCCTTTTTCAAGAATATCCCAAGGCTCATCTCCTTCATAAGTAGTGGCACTGGATAAGAACTTTACTCCATCAATGACCGAACCGCCACCAATGGCTAGAATAAAATCTATGTTTTTCGTTTTGATGATTTCCAGAGCATCCAGTAGAACAGCGTATTCGGGATTAGCGGGAACTCCACCAAACTCGGTAACATCAAAGTCTTTAAGAGCTTTGGTTACCTGATCGTAAACTCCGTTCTTTTTAATACTCCCTCCTCCATATACCATTAACACGTTAGAGTTTTTCGGGATCTCAGAAGAAAGTTTTGAGATTTGATCCTTACCAAAAATTATTTTTGTTGGGTTTTGAAATTCGAAGTTGAGCATTTTTTGTAAATCTATTAAGTTAAAATTCTTATAAAATCAGGCAATTAGTTAATTGCTTGAGTACCAATCTTTTAAAATTACTTCTACCTTTGGGTTTCCAACGGAAAGTAGTTCTTTAAATCGTTGAATATCTTGTCCACGATGATGATAGGGATACATAACAGCGGGTGAGAATTCAATAACCGCACTAGCTGCCTGGTAAATATCCATAGTATATGGCAGATTCATGCAAACAAAGGCGATGTCAATTCCTTCAAGATTTCGCATCTCAGGAATATCTTCCGTATCGCCGGATAGGTAAACATTTTTACCGCCAAAGTTGATGATATATCCATTTCCGCGACCTTTTTTATGCCGAGAAGATTCGTCATCTGGTAAGTTATACATTGCTACTCCTGTAATTTTCAAACCGAGTTGTTTAGTAGATTCTTCATTCCCGATCACAACAATTTGATCTTTCAAAGATTCATCCATTTGGTCAGCAACTGCTTGAGGGACAACAAAGATCGTGTTTTTGGTATTCAATCCTGAAATGGTTTCTTTGTTCAGATGATCTCCATGGATATCAGTAATCAAAATGAGATCAGGAGCATCAAATTTTTCGAATTTCTCAGCGCCTCCATAAGGATCAACAAAAATGGTTTTACCATCAAAAGTAAAAGCAACACTTCCATGATTAATTGGGTGTACTTCTAATTCTCCAATTTCTGTAGAATACGTATCAGGAGTATTTGTTAATTGTGCGAATGCGGTTACAGCACTCAATATGATAAATAGCAAAGTTGAAAATATTTTTTTCATAGGTAGTGTATAATCAATGTTCAGAGGTCGTAAAACACCTGTTAGGTCTAGGACAATTCATGTATGATGCTACAGTAGTTTGTCTTGTTTTATTGACAACAATAGTGCTTTCGTTTTAATTCAAATTTCAGAAACTCGATTTCTTGTTAAAAAGAGTTTTGGAAGAGGCTATTTTTTTGTCTTTTAGCGTACTATTGTTTAATCTGTAAATCCAAAATAAAAGGACCATCAAACATAAAATGAATAGTAATTCACTTAGTACATTCAGAATCTTATTAAGTAGCTCGTTGTTAGCTTTGATTCTGTTTTCTGCAGCGTGCAAATCCAGCGAGCTTACTACCCAAACCTCTCAAAAAGTATCTGAAAAGCTCTCCAAAGCAGAATTAGAGGCGTTATACTGGGCAAAGATTGATAGTTCCAAAATGAATTTTACGGAAGCAGATGTAAAGTTTATGACGGACATGATTGGGCATCACGCACAAGCTTTGATTATGGCAGACCTTGCTCCTAAAAATGGAGCGGGTGCTCAAGTAAGAACGCTTGCATCAAGAATTATAAATGCTCAAAAAGATGAAATTGCAACTATGCAGAATTGGTTGCGAGAAAGAAAGCAACCTGTACCAGAAGTACAAATAGATGGTTTAAAATTGATGATTCACGGAACCGGAATGGATCATTCAAATCATATGAAAATGGCAGGAATGTTAAGCCAGAATCAACTCTTAGAACTAAGCGAGGCAAAAGGCAAAGAATTTGATCGCTTATTTTTGAAATATATGATCCAACATCATCAAGGAGCGGTTACCATGGTACAAACTTTGATAAACACCGATGGCGCAGTTCAGGATGAGCAAGCTTTTAGATTATCTACGGATATAAATGTAGATCAGATCACCGAAATTGAACGAATGAAATTGATGCTAAGCCAGATATCACAGGAATCTGAATAGTCGCTCAACTTTTTTAAATTTAATACAGTCAAAAAAATAACTCAAAAGAATAACATGAAACAAATTCTACCAATTTCTAAGAATACGTGGATGGGCATGATGGTTGCAACAGCGCTAGTAACTTTCTCGTGTTCATCTACCGAACAAATGATGGATGTTGAATATACATCCCCAACAGTTGCACCATTAACGCAAGTTGATTCTCCAAGTCCGGATCCTCGGGTTGGCTTAGGAGCAGGTTTATTTGATGCGGAAGAAGCATCATGGAATCTTACCTTGGTTTCTCAAACTCCTCCACCAAAAGATTTTCTTGGAGTAACAAACTCTGATCTTGCTTTCAAAGGGAAGTATGCCATTCAGGGAAATTACAATGGAGTTTTAATTTGGGATATTTCTGATCCGGCTAATCCTGTTCTTACCAAAGAATATCTATGCCCGGCATCTCAAAGTGATGTTTCCGTTTATGGAAACTTGATGTTTGTTTCAGGAGAAGGTTTCAGTGGTCGCATTGACTGTGGAACGGAAGGAGTTCAGGAAGCGGTAAGTGATGTACGTTTAAGAGGAATTAGAATTTTTGATATTACCGATATTAAAGATCCAAAGTACATTTCTAATGTTCAAACTTGTAGAGGTTCTCATACTCACTCTGTTCTGAAAGACCCAAATGATGATGATAATATATATATATATGTTTCAGGTTCTGCTCCGGTAAGGCCTGAAGACGAGCTACCAGGATGTTCAAGCGCATCACCGGATGAAGATCCTAATTCTGCATTATTTCGTATCGAAGTAATTAAAGTGCCACTAGCGAATCCTGAAATGGCAGCCATCACAAGTTCTCCAAGAATTTTTGAGAACCTGGAAGAACCTCCAACTCACGGTGCTGCTCCGGCTGATAAAGCGGCCATTGAAGAAGCTAAAGCACATGGTGCTTTTATTGTAGAATTTGGTGGACAAGAAAATGTACTTCCGTCGCGGTTTGTAAGTCAAATATTCAAGACTCAAATGGGAATTGAAGGAGAACCAACAGCAGCTGACAGTGCAGCTCTACGTGAAAAACTACCATCCATTATTAGCAATATGTTTGGCGGTGGCGGAAATGATGAAGGAGAGGATACCAGAAAAGGCCCAACGCAATGTCATGATATCACTTTATATCCGGAAATTGGATTAGCGGGTGGTGCTTGCGAAGGATATGGATTGTTATTAGATATTTCTGATCCTGTAAATCCAAAAAGAATTGATGCCGTTGCAGATTCTAACTTTGCATATTGGCATTCAGCTACGTTCAGTAATGATGGTAAGAAAGTGTTGTTTACTGATGAGTGGGGTGGAGGCGGCCAACCAAAGTGTCGTGCTACTGACCCAATGGAATGGGGAGCTAACGCTATATTTACTATTGAGAACGGAAAAATGAATTTCAAAGAATACTACAAGTTACCTGCACCGCAAACTACAGAGGAAAACTGTGTAGCTCATAATGGTTCATTAATCCCGGTTCCGGGAAGAGAGATTATGGTGCAGTCTTGGTATCAGGGAGGAATCTCTATTTTTGATTGGACAGATCCAAGCAATCCGGTGGAGATTGCTTTTCATGACAGAGGTCCTGTTTCACCGGATCAAATGCAAATGGGCGGAAGTTGGTCAGTGTATTGGTATAACGGCGCTATTGTAAGTTCTGAAATTGCCCGTGGACTAGACATTTTTAAATTAGAAGCGAATCCTTACATCACACAAAATGAAATTGATGCTGCAAATTCCATTAAATTGGATTATTTGAATGCTCAAGGTCAGCCAAAATTTGTATGGCCAAAAACATTCGCTCTTTCAAAAGCGTATGTTGATCAGCTTGAAAGAAATAAAGAGCTGGACAATTCAGCTATTGTTATGGCTCGACAAAGTTTAGCGAATGCTGAGAAAGCTTCTCCAAAAATGAGAAAGAAAATCTTAACTAAACTAGCTAATCAAGTGGACGGACTAGTTGCGGCTTCAGGCAATAGCGATAAAGTTAAAATGCTTGCTGAATCTGTACGAGGCTTGGCTTCAAATTCATAAGCGACACGAACTTTAATTAAAACCTTGATGCGGAAATATTTCTGCATCAAGGTTTTTTTATATAGAAAAGTAAAGAGAAGTTCATTCATGCAAAAGGAATTACAATTACGTGTTGTGCCCGAAGTTTCCCCAAGCTCTCTTAACTCAACTTCCGCAAAAGTGTAAATAGTGCTTGTATATAGCGTATGTATATTCAAGCCTTTACAGTTAAACGAAAAGGAAAAGACTGGCGCAACCGAAAATAAGCAAGAAAGGGTTTTCACAAAGTGATACCTTTGGCACAACCCTTGGTTGATAGACATAGGCAAATTTATTCGTTAGGACTAAAGTCCTTGCTTGTTAACTTTCAATAAATTCACATCGTATCTATCTGGTTTCGATGCTCTGCATCAGAACCTTGGGTCGTATTCGATCCAAATATAATAAAGTATCTTTAGATGGTTTGGCATAAGAATAGGCAGGCTACATCAGGAGGGAAAGCTCTTATTCAATCCGCCTGATCTGTGTTAGCTACGTTCTGTTTTTTGGATCACTGATTGCGCTGATTTGGATCACTGATTGCGCTGATTTGGATCACTGATTGCG
>CAXBHO010000080.1:0-18992 GCA_963975485.1 uncultured Balneola sp.
AAAGATACAAAATTAAATTTAATACGCCATAATATAATTAACTTTACACTAGAAAACTGGAAAAGCACACGTGGTACGGAAGGAAAAAGCTTGAACTATTATAACATTCTTGATAATAAATGGCATCAGAAGTGGATAGGAGCTAACGGTATTCCCATCGAATTTTTTGGTACGTACAATGCAGAAAAAAAAGCGCTGGAATATTCAGGAGAAGGAGTAGGGCAAGGCGGTGTTCCTCTACTTAACAAACTCACTTTCTATAATTTATCTGATAATTATGTGCGACAACTGTGGGAACAATCTGTCGACAACGGCAAAACCTGGGCCACGGTATTTGATGGTCATTATCGTAGAAAAAAGTAACTCAAAGTTAAAATTAAGCTACTTTCGATGTTGCACGCTGAAAACCTTGACGGTTAATATGGCCAATGTATTTTCCGATGATTCGTACTTCCTCAAAAACGTCGGGTTCTACAATAATATCATCATAGCTTTCATTGGCAGCTTCCAGCCGTAATCCATTGTTATCCCAATGAATTTTTTTAAGGCTTGTTTCACCATTGTAAAGTACTGCACCAATATCTCCATTTTTCACATCTGTATCCATTAAAACTACCAGATCGCCATCATAAATATCAACGTCTTTCATACTGAAACCGGATACTCTTAATGCAAATAATTGATCCAGATTAGGAAAAAGAGACGAAAGAGTAATTTTACCAAGATCGGCTTCAACGGCTTCCTGTAAATATCCGGCTGCAATTAATCCCCGAATTGGAATTCCATCCTGATCGTCATAATCTTCTAGCAGATTTTTTTTCTTTTCAGATGGAAGATCGTATTCTTCATCGTTACGTTTTATAAGGAAACCTTTTTTTAATAAAGCTTGAATATTTTGTGTAACACTATTTGGTGAACGGTAATCGAAATATTCGGCTATTTCACGATAAGTCGGCCATACGTCGTGTTCTTTCTTATATTCAACGATATAGTTAAAAAATTCCAGCTGTTTTCTTGTTAAATGTGCATTATCCATAGCATGATATTACTTAATGTGTGAAGTATGTGTAATAAACGAAGTTCTTTTATGAGTGTCAACAAAAAAATGTGTGTGATTTATGTATAAAAATATTTTATTTCTTTTAAGTCTGATTCTAATCATAGGGTGCGATCCCGTGAAAAAAGAAGCGAAGAGGCTTCTAACTCAAGAGTACCCTGCTCTTTATGCTGCAGTGTACGCAAGAGATGCACAAGCAATTTTAGCTTTTACTTCTCATAAAGATGAGAGAGTTAGAGAACAAGCGTGGTCAGCTTTAATTAATACGCCGATTGAAGATATAGATGCTTTTATAGATCAAATAAGCGAATCTGATACTAAAGAAGCATGGGCGTCATTGTGGCTAAAAGATTTATCTGATGATCAAATTGAGCGTTTGAACCAATTATTTATAAAAGACGATGTCACGAATGTAGGTTTGGTTTCAGCTCTTGGTGAGTTGGGCAACAAGCGTTCTTTGCAACTTTTGCTGGAAGAACCGGTTCCTCCAAATGGAGAAATGGCGTTCCAACTTGCTTATTCTATTGGTCGATTATCAGGAAATGTTGAAGCAAGTAATGAGCAGCAAATCGAGATTATTGAGCGTGCATTGGCTTCTACAGATTCAAAAATAAGCCAAGCCTATTTATATGGTTTTTACAGAAGTCGGAATGATGACGCAAAGAAGCCCTTAACGAAAGAAGCAGAGAAAAAACTGATAGAATTATGGAAAGATTTTTATCCGGAGGAAATAGGGCCGGATCGTTATATATCTGCATTGCTAATGAAGAATCATTCGGTATTAGTATTCCATCATTTTGTAGATGAAGATTATGTACTTATGGATGTGCAACTGGCTATAGAAATTATTCAGGGAATTACTTTGAATGAAGAAAATGATTCTTATGCTCCGGTTGCGTTAAATGCTTTTCTTCAGCATAGAAATCCAAATGTAGTCATACAAGCTTTACGAACTATCTCAAAAAAGGAAGGCTATGCTGAGCGATTGAATAATTCTATTCTAAATGAAACGGCGCTAAATGTTATTAAAGAAGATCACATAAGATTAGCCGGATTCAATGCTTCTACAAATCCGGAAGATTATCTTGATGATTTGGTAAAGGTTGGAACGGAAGATCCGTATTTACAAAACCTGCGATATTCTGCTTTTAAAAAAGTGTGGAATCAAGAAGAGGTATTCGATTATTTAGTTGCTGATATAGACACCTCTCAAGGATTGCTTTATAGCTTTTTGTTGAGTGAACTAAATACCTTTTGGGCGAATGCTGATGAGGATATAAAGACGGAGAAAAGAGTCGCTCAACTGCGTGAGATTCTTTTTGATGCCATCCAAAACGGAGAACCTGCTTTTACACTACAAGCGTTGTATTCGGATGAAGAAATACTTAAAGACAATGATTTTGAACAATTGGTTGAAGTGCTAAATGATAAATCTGTTGTTGAGGATATTGAAGTATTTAGGTCAGTAACTTCTATTCTAAAAAATCGGTTTGAAGAAGATTCTGAAGTTATAATTACTGAATTATTTGACAATTCCAGCCCGGAGTTAAAACAGAATCTTATTGCTCAGGATTGGTCTTTTATAGAAGACTCATTGGCTCCAACTACGTTTAGAAAACCAGACTGGGAGCGTTTAGGTGATTTAGGTCCAAATCCGGTTTGGGTGTTAGAAACCAAAAAAGGAGATATTGAAATTACCTTGGATGTATTAACAGCTCCGGCTACTATTTCGGGAATGGATAGTCTTATTACTAATGGGCATTATAATGGAGTTGCTTTTCATCGAGTGGTTCCTAATTTCGTAATTCAAGGTGGAGATGTTGAAACGGGTCGTGGTTTTGGCGGACCGGATTATACCGTTCCTACTGAGGCAAGTGCTTCTCATTATTTCAGAAGAAAGGCGGGAATTGCCAGTTCAGGACCTGATACCGAAGGAAGTCAATACTTTTTCATGCATGTTTGGGCTCCTCACTTAAATGGACGTTATACTATTTTTGGGGAAGTTACAGAAGGAATGAGTGTGGTAGATCGTATTACTCAAGGAGATGTTGTACGGAGTTCGTACTGGAAATAAAGATTTAAAATTTCTAGTTAACCTCAGTTCGATATAAAAGTGGCCATTTGCGAGGAGAAATTGCCCAGATCAAGCTAAATGTGTTATAATTCCGAAGCAATCTCGCCGATTTGGACTTATTCTGGGAGATTGCTTCGCACTGTATTGCATGTTAAGAGGGCAATTGTTTTAATCTGCTCGTGCCAAAGGCATTCCTTCGGAGCAAATGCGGATATTATCTTGAACTCTGGTTATTTTGTTTTTGCTACCATAAGTTCATCCCAACGAGTGGTATAGCGATTACTAAGGTAATTCTGATTCATGAGCCATTTATTGCGATGATCCTTTTCTTTGTGTAAGCCTGTGGAGGCAAAAGCAGCTTTGTTCCGGCCAAACTTTGAGTTAATCTCATCTACACATTCCATTAATTTGTGTTGTTCCTGAGTGTATAAATGAGGATCAAATAAATCCATTTGAACTTCTGAATTTGGAACAATACCGGTTAGCCAAACAGCAGCTTTCTTATATTTTGTATGCTCTATGTAGATTTGATTGATAAGTTCTTTAGCTAAATGAATAAGTGTTGGTGTATGT
Source organism: uncultured Balneola sp. (assembly GCA_963975485.1). Classification (GTDB taxonomy): domain Bacteria; phylum Bacteroidota; class Rhodothermia; order Balneolales; family Balneolaceae; genus Balneola. The sequence continues at coordinate 3,705 of CAXBHO010000080.1, forward strand.
GCAGTCGGAACTTTTAAAACACAGCCTTTGCCATACTTATATTTACCTTTTAGATTTGAATACTTATCCCCGATCAAACTCACATGTAATACAGAAGCTACAGAGTACTGAGCACGAAGCTTTTCGGCTGCTCTTGATACAAAAGTCGAGGTGGCTTCATGAAGACTTTGGATATCATAAATAGGTGTCCCGAACATGCGCGAGGTTAATATTCCTTTGCGCGCTTCTTTTGCGTCTTCCAATTGCATACATGGGATTCCGTTAAGCTCCAATACTGTTCGTAAACCGGTTATATGCAGCTGTTTCTTAATCCACTTTTTATTGCTGATAGTGCGTTTCAGATCCAAAGCTGTGTTAATGTTATAACGGTTTAGCCGGACGGTCATGCCGTTTCCAATTCCCCATATCTTTTGAATAGGAAAATCTCGTAAATATTCATCGAGTTCGGGATGATCACATAGATTGAGAACACCATTACAGGCGGGATCTTTTTTTGCAATTCCATTAGCTACTTTTGCAAGTGTTTTGCTTGGGGCAATTCCAACAGAAACAGGAAGACCAGTCCATTTTAAAACGGTGTCTTTAATAAAATGGCCATACTCAGTTAAATCCTCAAAAATATTGGTAGAAATAGTCATAAAGGCCTCATCAATGCTATACACTTCTACGCCATCGGTAGCTTTTTCGAGAATATCCATAACCCGGTTAGACATGTCTCCATATAAGGCATAGTTAGATGATTTAATGACTATGCCATTTTCTTTAAAAAACTTTCGATACTTAAATTCAGGGGCTCCCATGGGTACGCCCACATCTTTTGCTTCTTGAGAACGAGCAATCACACAGCCATCATTATTAGATAGGATCGCAATCGGTTTGCCGAGGAGTGTTGGATCAAAAACACGCTCACAAGAAGCGTAAAAATTATTACAATCAATCATGGCATAAGCCATTGGGGAGTTTTTAAACGGATTAATTTCCATACATCTACTCCTCAATATTAAAACGATGAATTACGTGCGTAACTACGCCCCATATAGTCCACTCTGTTTGCCGGGTAATTGCTATAGGTTTGAACTCCGGATCATCTGAAACCAAAAATATTCGAGAGCCTTGGCGTGCAAATCTTCTAATGGAAGGCTCTTCATCAACAGACGTTATTATGATGCACCCATGCCGTGGAGTGATAGATCGATCAACAATAAGAATGTCTTTGTCATGTATTCCAGAACACTCCATGGCACTTCCTTGAGCTCTTACATAGAATGTAGCAGATGGTCTGAACACAACCAGTTCTTCTAAGCTGAGAGCTTTTTCTAAATGATCTGAAGCGGGCGAAGGAAATCCTGTCTCCATTTTTCCGGCTAATTCCAGATTTCCGGTTCGTGCGTTTTCGATAGTATTTTTTTGTGCTTCTATGCTTCTCATTGGGCAATTTTCTTACGCATTTAATATATGTGTATTATATGTATAAAAGAGCGTGAGCCAAAATCATTTATCGAAAATTTTGCGTTTCTTTTGAATGATGTTTTTAGAATGTTGATTAGTTAAGTTGAAAGTGAATTAAAACAAAAAGTATAGATCTGATTCATGATTTTAGTGGGGTATATTATACTTGGTTTTATAGGCATGGAGATTGTTTCCTATTGCGCACATCGGTGGTTATTTCATGGAGTATTGTGGAAAATTCACGAGTCTCATCATACGCCAAATCATAGAGTTTTTGAGCTAAATGATATGTTTTCTTTAGTTTTTGTGGGGATTTCAGTGTGGCTTATAATTACAGGCGCAGATTCGATGGTAATTTCAGCCAACTTTGGGATTGGAGTGGGAATTGCACTATATGGTGTGCTTTATTTCATTATTCATGATCTTTTTACTCACAAACGGTTTGTTCCTTTCAAGAGTGATAATTGGTTTATGAAGTTAGTACGCAGAGCTCATCAACGCCATCATCAGGATGCGGGCAAAAAAGGGCATGAGCCTTACGGACTTTTTCTGTTTCCTTATGATAGATATCCAGAGAAAAAAAGAAAGAGATCAGATTAAAGAACTCTTTGAAATGAATATGTGATTATGGATATTAGTTGCAATAGTTAAGATTTAATTATGAGGCTACGTATGATTACAAAATCAAAATTAAAAGCACACATTGATCAATTTCCGGATGAGTTATCAATCGATGAACTAATTGATCGCCTAGTATTTATAGATAAGCTTGAAAAAAGGATTAAAAAATCTGAGTCAGAGGATGTTATTTCTGAAAAAGATGTGGAACAAGAAGTTCAGGAATGGTTCAAATAGAATGGCTTAAGGAAGCAAAGGAAGATCTGAAAGAAATATTTGAATATGTTGCATTAGATTCGAAAAGATATGCACAACTTCAAATAGAAAAAATTGTTAGCGGAACTAAAGTACTTAAAAATCCTCATTTTATAAGGTCAGGTAAGTTGGTAAGAGAGCTGGAGAGAGAAGATGTTCGAGAATTGGTAGAAGGTCATTACCGTATTATTTATAAAATTATAGATGCAGACTTGGTTCATATTTTATTGATACATCACAATGCTAGAGATTTAACAAAAAGAAAAATTTAGACTCAAGGCTAGCTCAATATTCGTCGTATTTGCTGAAAATGCCTTCTTTGATGAGCTTCATTAACAGCTAAACACGCACTGATACTCATTTTAATGATCGGATAAATGGGGTTTCCTACTTTGATTTTTCCAAGATGCAGGTTTTCTTTATCCGCCTTTCTTATGAGAGATAAATATCTGTCCTGTATTTCATCAAACTCTTTAAGAAGCCGATCCTTGTCCATTTTCTTGGCCTCTATTGGCTCAAAAGGAGGAATAGTGGGAACGGCTCGTTTGAATTCCGGACTCACAACCTTAATAAACCAACGTATATGAATAGGATGTTTATAAGGAGCATTTCCTTTTTTTAAATCAGATGTATCGCCAAGAATTTTATCCTCGAGTACCGTTAAATATTCTTTATCAGTCTGTATAAGATGGCTTAATATCTCGCCGATACACCATTTATTTTCTGCGGGAGGCGTACTAAAAATTGCTTGATCTACATCATCTACTAAGGAATGTATAGTATCTTTGGCGGATGTAAAGGCTTGTATATAGTAATCGTTTGTGTACATTTGTTTTATATATTAGGTGAATAAAACTTATCAGTAGAAATTATTAGCAGACCTTTGTAAGGTAATCATCAATGAGAAATAAAACTGAGTTCTATACCAAATTGGTCGTTTGGGTTGTTGTTCTTTTTAATATTCAAGCTATCAAAGCGCAAACTATTGTGGTTAATCCAAATAGTGGATTTTATAGCGATTCTTTAAACATATCCATTCAAACATTCCCGGATACCTTAAAGGCATATTATACACTTGATGGCTCTGTTCCTGATACTAGTGACACCGTTTTTGAAGATACTTTAACTATATACAACACAAGCGTATTTCGTGTCGCTACTTTTTCACCGGACATGCTGGATACCAACTTGGTTTCCAAAACTTATTTTATTGATGAAACTACCGAATTGTCAGTGCTTTCTATTACCAGTGATCCCAATAATCTGTTTTCCGATGAACGTGGGATTTATGTGGAAGGAACCAACGGAATCCCCGGTTACTGTCGAAGCTCTCCTAAAAACTGGAACCAAGATTGGGAACGTCCTGCAAGATTAGAATTCTTTGAAAAGAATAGATCTGATGGATTTACAATAGATGCCGGTATTAAAATTGGGGGTGGGTGCACAAGATTGTACGATCAGAAATCGCTGGATATTTATTTCCGAAGCGACTATGGAAGCTCTAAACTCGAATACCAAGTGTTTCAAGATAAGCCTATTACATCATTTGATCGACTAGCGTTAAGAAGTGGAGGACAAGATTGGTATCGGGCCATAATTAGAAATGCCGCCACACAATCGATGGTGAGAGACCGAATGGATCTGGGATACCAAGCTTTTAAACCGGTAGCTGTTTTCATAAATGGAGAGTATTGGGGTATCCACATACTTCGGGAAAAACAGAACGAAGATTTTATTGAAGCGAATTATGGGTTTAATGAAAACGAATTAGATATCCTTACCAGTAACGCAAGAGTGAAAGAAGGCTCCTCAGATCATTATGATGCCATGATTGATTTTATTTCTGATAATGACCTTAGTATCTCTGATAATTATGCCTGGGTTTCTGATCAAATGGATATTGATCAATATATCGATTATCAAATTGCTCAAATTTATTGGGCAAATGGAGACTGGCCGGCTAATAATATCATTTTTTGGAGACCACAAATTCCCGGCGGAAAATGGAAATGGCTTTTATACGATGTTGATATGTCAATGGGAAGTCATTCACGCGGTGTTTATGACACTAATATGCTAAAAAAACTCACAACTACGGCTGGTACTACGTATGAAAATCCAAATTGGGCTACGTTTTTATTCCGAAGCTTGCTTACAAATCAGGATTTCAGGAACAAGTTTGTTCAGCGGTACAGTATGCATATTCATACAACTTTTGCCCCATCAAGGATGATGAGTTTTATCGATAGTACTGCACAATTGATAGAGTCTGAAATTCCAAGACATAAAAGCAGATGGCCGGAATCTTTAAAATTTGGATCTTGGGAAAAACACTTAGCCATTATTGAAGAATTCATCAATAAAAGACAAAACTATGCTAAATCATATTTGAATGATTATTTCGATCTAATACGATTACATAGTTTAGAAACAGTAGTTGAGCCTGCTGAAGCCGGCAAGGTTTATATTGAGAATGTGAGATCGGATGAATTAGAATACGGGCTTATTTATAATTCCATTCCAGCTAATATAAAAGCTGTAGCAAATCCCGGATATACATTTATAGGGTGGAGTGGAGCATTGAGTGGTTCAGAAGAATCAAAGGATGTTGTGATAACAGAAAATACTTCGCTTACTGCGCGCTTTAAAAGAAATGCTATAAATAGCACCGGTATTGTAATCAATGAGATAAATTACAGATCAGCAGATGACTTTGACCCGGAAGATTGGATTGAGTTCTATAATAATTCAGATCAAAATGTAAATATATCAGGTTGGTATTTTTCAGATTCTGATGATACCCATAAGTTTATATTCCCATCAGGAACTATTTTGAATTCAAACTCTTATTTAGTTCTTACAAGAGACGATGCTTTATTTGAGAATTTATTTCCGGAAGTCACAAACAAGATAGGAGATATGGACTTCGGTTTGTCAGGAGACGGAGAACGCATAAGATTGTTCAACTCCTCGGACGAAGTGATTGATGAATTAACATACAATGATAAAGCTCCGTGGCCTATAGAAGCCGATGGAATGGGTTCAACGCTTTCTTTGACAAACCCCGGTTTTGATAATTCTGATGGTGCGAATTGGGCAGCTTCTAACGGACATGGTACTCCCGGTGAAGCAAATTCGGATGTATCAGTTAGCATTGAAGATGAATTAATAAATGATTTACCAAGTTCTATCTCTTTAGAGCAAAATTATCCGAATCCTTTCAACCCTGTTACAACTATAAAATATACATTAGATAAGCCTGGTAAAGTTTCTATTAAAATTTATGATATAACAGGTAGATTAGTATCTGAATTAGTAAATGAGAGCAAAGCATCGGGAAATTATGAAGTGTCCTGGGATGCTGCTTCGGTTTCTTCAGGAGTATATTTTTATAGACTTGAAGCGCTTGGTGAAACACTAAGTAAGAGCTTAACACTCATTAAGTAATTTTCTTTAGCTAGTGTTGTTACCATAAAGAAAATAGAGCAATAATTTAGTTATCAGCTTTGCATATAATTCCGTTTAAGTTATTGGTTAATCGGTAAGATGAGTTAAATTCCTCATCTTTTGGTCTAAATAACGACTATACCAATTAACCGTTAACGACACTAGAGAGAGCCATCCCATTCTTTCAAAAATCGGTCAACATACTCTTCCATAAACTGATGACGTTCATTTGCTATGTTTTTAGCAATCTCTGTATTCATTCTATCTTTCAGTAAGAAAAGCTTTTCATAAAAGTGATTTATGGTGTGACCGTTATCATTTTTATAAGCCTCGAAACTCGCATGTTTTGCAGGCTGTATTTCAGGATTATAAAGTTCTCTGGATTTGTGTCCACCATACGCAAAAGCACGAGCAATTCCGATAGCCCCAATGGCATCAAGCCGATCAGCATCCTGAACGATTTTACCCTCTATCGTTTTCATTGGAGTTGCAACTTCTGCTCCTTTAAAAGAAAGATCTTTAATGATTTCTGTAACATGTTGAATTATCCCTTCATCAACTTCTAAGCGTTCTAACCATTCACGGGCTACTTTAGGACCAACAGTTATATCACCATCGTGAAATTTATGATCGGCTATATCATGCAAAAGTGCTGCGAGTTCGATAACAAATACATCAACCTGACTGGAAGTTTGAGAAGCTATACTTTTGGCTGTATTCCAGACTCTTTGAATATGCCACCAATCATGACCGGAACCTTCTCCCTCAAGCTTGTTGCGTACAAATTCTGCCGTTTTAGATACGACTTCAAATTCCGTGGGTGTTAATTTAGACATGTGCAAAGTTCAGCAATTACATCTTGTTTCAACTTATCTATTCGATCAAGAGAAGCTTGAATGGTTTCCGGCTTTATTTTTCCTTCCGATAATAGTTTTTGAATAGTTGCGATAGCCCTGGATGCAATTTCCTGATATGACTAAAATTATTTCCAAACACGAGAATATCTACACCTGCATTAATCGACTGAAGGATACTTGTTTCAAGATCATATTTTGAGCCCACTCCGAAAAGCAAAACGTGTAATTCATAAAATAATTTGGTGATATGTCTGTTCATAAGATAAGTGTCTGCTTCACTATATTTCAATGCGTTAAAACTACTGAGTCATTGTTTTCTTTGTTATTTTGTATCTCGTAATCAATATCGAAGCAATCTATGTTTAAAAAGTCCAATAAGCAGGATCGGGCCAACCTTTTTAGCAGTGCCCTTTCCATGTTGAAGGGCAGATCGCCTAAGCAGTATAATAACGATAACGGCCGGCACAACCAATTCCGCAAACGCACCCTTGAGAATTTTTGGTCTATGTACTTTTAATGGCATGATAAGAGAATAGAACTCAGGGTACTATGTTTTACTCTCGTTCCGTGTTGAACAGGATTAACACCAGATTTTCATGATACACAGGATTGGTTTTGGAATTTCTTCTGAGATTCCTGTAAGCTTTCAACTAACTTGAAATAGGAGTTACTCAGAGCCTGTCTGTATGTTTACGTCCGTATTTAATTGATGAAGATAGTAGCCTTCAACTAACGAACAGGCTAAAAGTATGGATACTCATTTTCATAAAATTAATAAACTTTTCCAAAGTTATTAAAATGTAAATATTAGAATTAAGTTGATTAAACTTTGGAAAAGTTTAGTGCTATACATAGTTAAACTGGTTCAAAGCAATTTCTTACATTTTTATTTTGGGGAAAGTTTATTGGGAGCAGAAGCCTGTCTGCCGACAGAGGCTGGCTCCGGATAATTCGGGGTAAAATTCTATTTCTCAATCCGCTTTTGACCAGAATTAACATCGGATTTGGGAGTTGAGATCTTAGAGGAGGAAAATTTTTAAAGAATGATAAATGATTCAATTACGAATTAAGAATGCACTCATTGATCATTGAAGCATTCTTAATTGAACTTTGATTTTGCCTCTTATAAAACCTATTCCTAATTCACTATTCTCATATTCCTAATTTATTCCGATCAATTGTTCTCGTTCCGTAGTTTGGGGCGTTTCGGTTTGACGACTTCGGCTCGTCCAACCGTTTTTAGTTTCAGCGCCGAGCGTGTGGAGCCAGAGTAAATATTAATCTTATCAAGTTTTATGATCCCGAATATGTGATGATCCTGATCGGCGATCATATTTAGAAAATGGATTACCGGCATATGCTGGCTTTTCACAAGGGATCAAAAGTAGATTTGACGGTTTTTTTTCTCTGTCAGCATTTAATCAAGAGCATTTACCGTGCTATTTAATCGCGCAAAAATTTCCTTTAAATGTTCGTAATCATGGCTTAGCTGTTTAACTTTAACATGTCCTTCGTTGGTTGAATGTGCCAACTCATCTGCGGCTTCATTTGTTTTTAACACAACGTTCAAAACGGCTTTTTTTTCACTACTCTTCAAAGCTTGTGCAAAACCATTGATTTCAGAACATATTTGTTGAATCTTATCGGATTCTTTCACAATAACTGAAAGCTTATGCTCTATTACGGCGTGCTCAAGTTCGTTAATCAAAACCCCAATAAGCCTCACTCTTGATTTTATATCCGCCAGTATTTCTATTTCTGCCACATCCCCATCATGTTGCTCATGTTCCTTTTCATCAAGAATAACCCCGTTATTATCAGATTCCTCAGAAGGATAGTTTCGGCCGGATACTATCGGAACGTAGTTTGATTGTGAATATAGCCAATTCAACATCTGCCGGTCTCTTGTGGTCAGTTTAATTTGTGAGAGGTCATCATGGTGCAAAGGGTGGGCTTGCCCGTTCATTATATCAGAAGGATGTTCGGAGTGATCCAAACCAAGAATATGCCCCATTTCTTGAATTAAGACCTCAGCAGTTTGCAAAGAGTTTTCGGTATCCGGCGGCAACATTACTATACCGCGGATATAAGATGGATTTGAGTTGGTAAGGCCGGCAGCACCTAATGCTGTGGGAGGCAGGTTCTCCCCGCTCCAGTCAATAGTGAAGTCTGCCTCAGAAGGGATATCAGTCAAGACATAAAAATTAGCTTTTATACCTACACTCCGGCCGGCATTATTCCAGGTATTAACCGCTTTTCTAACGATATTGTCCCAGTTGTCATGAACTCCAAAATATTGATGATTGGAATACAATTTTATCGGCAAATCCGTTGATTCCAAGATTCTTGGATATCCGTCAAATCCCCAAAAATAATATCCATCAGGTTTTGCAATCGTTCCCACCCGCTCCTTATAAAAATAGGCGCTTGCCGTTAGTTCAAAATAGGTTTCCTTATTGTTTTGATATTTTATATCAAAACCTAACTGATCGTTAAATAAAACTGGTTCTAATACAGAAGCTTTGGCTGTAACCCGCTGCAAATGGGTGCTAAAAGCAGGTATGTCAATACTTATTTCATGCTTGGGCAAGTTATCATCATCAACAAAGAATATAAAATCCAGATGCTTGTGAAGATGGGCGTTCACATTTACGGATGAATTTGTTTGATTATGGAACGTTACATATTGCGAGTTCGTCCATTTCCCCACTACCCCATTCAGCAGCAGGGGAATGTCATCATAGATAACCCGGTCTGCTTCGAAAACTACCGATTGTGCCGTTAAAGATAATGAGATGCATCCAAACAGAAATATGATAAGTAATGGCTTCATGGCTTTTTTTTATTGTTATGATTATAAATTACATACCCCCTCTACAGGACTGCTTTATAATTCGTTAGATTGAATTTCTCCCTGTTATGTCTAAAAGTTCACTTTCCAGTCTGTTCATCTGTCGCTCAATGGTTTCTAAACTATGATGCACCTCTTCCTCCTCATGGGCTGTGGTTAATTCATGAAGGGAATGCTCCAAATCGGATAGACTTCGGCTTACTATTTTATATTGGTTTGTGGGTGCTTTTATTAACTCCTCTCTAAATGATTTTATCAACGCTTCATAAAAAGCTACTTCCCCGGCAAGGCATGTGTTGCATTGGCTCTCCTTTGTACTGCGTATTAAAGCCATTCCTGTATTTAAAATCGAAAAATAAACCCTGATCTGATTCTCAAGCATCGAAGCAGAAGACATGCAGACCTTTTTATTTATCAAAATTTTTCTATCAGTGAGCATGCTTATTGTATCCGATAGACGAACCATCTCATCTATTACACTATTAATTTGAGCCCTGCTCATTGAGTGATTTCTTGCCAGCAGGTTATTCGCCTTCACTGAGGTTAAAGTCCCGTATTCAATCAAACTATCTAAATAATGGGTAGTGAGATACACACTATTCTTTAGCAAACTAAAGCTTTGTTCTGTAAGATAATCTGCTTGCTCCGTTACAAGTTCATGATGATGGTCTTTGCCCAACTCATGTAACTTTATCATACTGTACTTTATATTTTCAGCAGGCGCCAGCAACCCGTTTCGCACGGTTGATGCCGGAACGGAGACTTCGCACTTAGCTTCTTGGGAAAGTTCAACTGCTTTTGGCGGTTGTGGCTGTACGTTTTTCTTATTGTTGTTACAGCCGGCAAACATCATTAAGTATGATGTTGCGATGAGTAAAGTTTTAAAACCGGCGTTTGGTAATTTCTTTTTCATACTTTTGAATATGTTCGATATTAGATATATAACTATACATCTAATAAAATACTTTTTCACCACATATCTGGGTAGTTTTAACAAACAAGCTTGAGCACCACTTGGCCTGCTAGGGCTAAATACATGACGAACCACAGAAAAAATAATTTCCTCCCTTAAAAAACAACTAATCAATCCTCCATTTCAGGTTCATTTAAGGGGCTGACCATTATGTTTAGTAAAACATAGAGAAATAGAGGTAATTCATGAGACCTTCCATCCCTTACTGCAATCTTGGCGACGATGTGAAAAATACGTTAGCCCTGATATTGGCAGGCGGGCGAGGTAGTCGCCTTAAGGAACTCACCCGGTGGCGTGTTAAACCGGCGGTATCCTTTGGTGGAAAATTCCGAATTATCGACTTTGTGCTTTCCAACTGTGTGAACTCCAACATCCGTAAAATCGGTATCTTAACTCAGTATAAGTCACAATCGCTGATACGTCATGTGATGAGGGGGTGGGGGCTGATGCGCTCGGAATTTGATGAGTTTATCGAATGCGTGCCTGCTCAGAAACGCATGAGTGAGAATTGGTACACGGGAACGGCCGATGCGGTCTATGAGAACATCGATTTGATCCGGTTTTACAGCCCCGAGTATGTGATGATCCTGGCCGGCGATCATATTTATAAGATGGATTACCGGCACATGCTGGCTTTTCACAAGGGATCAAAAGCAGATTTGACGGTAGGCTGTATTGATGTGCCAGTGGAAGACGCCAGTCGATTTGGCGTAATGAGTGTTAATGATCAATACCGTGTTACCGGCTTTCATGAAAAACCAGACCATCCTGTTACCATGCCTGATTACGAAAACCGGGCACTGGCTTCTATGGGTATTTATATTTTCAACACCTCTTTCTTGCTGGAACAACTCCTCGAGGATGTCAAAAACGAGGAGTCTTCCCATGATTTTGGCAAAGATATTATCCCTTCTGCCATTGACAGCAACCGGATTTATGCTTTCCCTTTTATCGATGTTGAAAATAACCGTCCCTTTTACTGGCGGGACGTGGGGACCATCGATTCCTACTGGGAAGCTAGCATGGAACTGATCGGAGTGTCGCCGGAGCTAAACCTTTACGACATGGACTGGCCTATTCGAACTTCCCCTCAAAATTATCCTTCAGCCAAGTTTGTTTTTAACGATGACGGGCGCCGGGGTTTAGCCGTTGATTCTATAGTTTCAGAAGGATGCATTGTTTCCGGTGCCGAAGTTCAGCATTCCCTGCTTTCCACCAATGTGCGGATTGAGGAATACAGCTTAATAAAAAACTCGGTCATTCTCCCCAATGTCATAATTGGCCCGCAGTGCCACATCGTCAATGCCATTATCGACAAGGAGTGTGTGATACCGGAAGGGACCGTGATTGGCGAAGATCTAGAAGAAGACGGGCGCCGATTTGATGTAAGTCCAAAAGGCATAGTGCTGGTTGAACCGGAGATGCTGGGACAAAAAATCCATCAAATCGAATAGGAGCATCAGTATTCTTGGAAACAAAAACCGCAGATATCAACAAAAAAGTGATGGCAGAAAATAAGATTAACAAATGGGAGCGGCGAGAAGGAACCCCTTACCCGCTTGGCGTTATCAGTATCGATGGTGATCATGCCTGCAATTTTGCCCTGTATTCCAAGAACGCTACGGGCGTAACGCTACTACTGTATGCAAAAAATGACGCCAGTACGCCCTGTTACCAATACAGCTTTGATCCTGTCATCAACAAAACCGCCCATATCTGGCACTGTAGGATTCCACACTCCACCATGCACAAGGCGGCCTACTACGCCTACCATGTAGAGGGTTCTAACGATCCTGCCTCAGGCAAACGATTTGACCCCGATAAAATATTGCTTGATCCGTATGCAGAAGCGGTTTATTTCCCGCCGGATTTTAACCGTGAAGCTGCGCAGAAAAAGGGATCGAATATAGGCAAAGCACCTCTGGGGGTTATACACACGCACGCCCCTGCCTTCAATTGGGAAGAAACGGTAAAGCCGGAGCACACCCACGATACCGTCATTTATGAACTCCACGTACATGGCTTTACCCGGCATGTCAGTTCGGGTCTTTCATCTGCCAAACGGGGAACATTTCGCGGACTGATTGAAAAAATACCCTACCTGAAAGAACTGGGGGTAACAGTGGTAGAGCTGATGCCGGTACACCAAAATGATCCCCAAGAGGAGGATTATTGGGGATATATGCCTCTTAACTTTTTCTCTCCAAATCGCAGTTATGGCAGCGACAGGCAACCCGATGCTCTTATGAATGAGTTTCGTGCTATGGTAAAAGCCCTGCATAAGGCGGGTATAGAAGTGATTATGGATGTGGTCTATAACCACACCGCAGAAGGAGATGAAAACGGACCAAACTACAGCTACCGGGGGATCGATAATGAAACCTATTATCTGCTGGAAGAAAACCGTAGCCGCTACCGCAACGATGCAGGTACTGGCAATGTACTGAATTGTGCAGATCCCGCAGTCCGGAAAATGATTATGGACAGTCTGCGTTTCTGGGTAAAGGAGATGCATGTAGACGGTTTCCGGTTTGATTTAGCTTCCATTTTTACCCGCAACGGCGATGGATCTCTGAATCTGGACGATCCGCCTCTCATTTCTGAAATTACCGGTGATCCTGCTTTTTCAAAAACCCGGCTTATTGCTGAGGCGTGGGATGTAAGCAGCTACCAGCTAGGAATTCGCTTTCCCGGTATAAGCTGGATGCAGTGGAACGGGAAGTACCGCGATGATCTGCGCCGGTTCGTAAAAGGAGATTCTGGTATGGCTGGAGAAATTATGACCCGCTTGTACGGAAGTGACGACCTGTTTCCCGATTCAGCGGAGTATGCCTGCCATGCTTGGCAAAGCGTTAACTTTATAAATTCGCACGACGGGTTTAGCCTGTACGATCTGGTTTCGTACAATCACAAGCATAACGAAGCCAACGGTCATGACAACAGCGATGGGATGGATCAGAATTTTAGCTGGAACTGTGGCTGGGAGGGAGATGAGCAAGTGCCCAAAGACGTAATGGAGCTACGCAGAAGACAAGCTAAAAATTTCTGCAGCCTGCTGTTTCTGTCGAACGGCACGCCGATGTTCCGGGCAGGCGATGAGTTTTTAAACACCCAGTACGGCAACAACAATCCGTATAACCAGAATAACGAAATTAATTGGCTGGATTGGTCCCGGAAAGAAGAAAACATAGAGATCTTTCGGTTTTTCAAACAGATGATTGCATTCCGGAAACAACATCCTTCGTTGGCAAGAAGCCGATTCTGGCGCAGTGATGTTCACTGGTATGGCACAGACGGACCGGCTGATACCTCTCCTGATTCTCATAGCATCGCTTTCTATCTGGATGGCGCTTCCCAGGAGGACGATGATTTGTATGTGATGATTAATGCCTGGTGGAACGACCTAGACTTTACCATTCAGGAAGGAACTGCCGGTGAATGGAAGCGGGTGATTGATACCAGCCTGCAGAGTCCGGATGATATTGCCGAGCCCGGACAGGAGAAACAAATAGGCGGAACCACTTACACCGTGAAGGCACGTTCAGTAGCTGTTCTGCGACGTAAACAGACCGTTGAAGGTTGAAAATAATTGTTATAGTATTGAGAAACCTGTAATCATCCGGCTTAAAATGAATAAATTTAATATTTTCTTTTCAATTGAAACAATTTATGTAATCTTTATCTGACACATTATGCAATCAAAAAAAAACATTGCACTTGTTCTTTGTGGAGGCGGCGCTCAGGGCGCTGCCGAAATCGGGTTCTACCAGGCCATGGTCGAACTGGGCATCAAACCTGATTTTATAGTCGGCACCTCTGCAGGGGCACTAAACGGAGCTTTTATTGCATCCGGAATAGAAATTCCCAGACTAAAAAAAATTTGGAGAGAGATATCCAACACCAAGCTCTACCGCCTTAACCCTGAACTTCTCTGGAAATGGGGCAATGTCTCAAGCCTATTCAAACCCAACGGCCTGAGACGGTTCCTGAAGGAACGACTACCGGTCGCTACATTTGAAGAGCTTGACATTCCACTGACCGTGGTGGCAACAGATTTGCAAAAAGCGGGCTCGATATATTTGGATAAGGGGCTACTGCTGCCCGCTCTGATGGCCAGTAGCGCCATTCCAGTCTATTTTCCTCCACAGACGATGAACGGGAGACAATTAGTAGATGGTGGATTTACTAATAATATTCCAATTGACAAGGCCTATAATATGGGGGCGGATTCCATCTATTGCATACTAAACGAATGTCGCCATCAGTTCAGCAACTCTGTCGAAGGTCTCTATAATTTGGTGATTCGTACCGCTCAGGCCAGCCAGCATCAAAAACTAAGAAAAGATATTCAGAAAATAGCACCTAATACCGAGCTGTATTTGTTGGACCTGTGCATTAACACCCACCTTAAAACTTTATTGGATTTCAGCAAAACCGAACTCATTATTGAGGAAGCCTACCGGTTTTCCAAACGAGCTCTGGAACAGGGATATGGTTGTGTTCCTATCCCAATTGAGGAGTAAAGTTTCCCTTCTTCCAAAGGAATGCCTATGGCAAGGATTGAAGGGGTGTCCGCCACGGGCGGGCGGGGTAGTCAAAACTAAAGTAGTGTCAATGTTCATATCTCGTATAACGGTCAGGTGTCAAACTAAATGGCTTACACTACACTAAATTTGGCACCATTTCTCTGGCAGTATTAAGCCATTCTTGTAGTTTATCAGTTATCAAGCTGTATCCTTCTTCCAAATTCATATTTTACATTCTTGTTACAAAGTTAGCCTTTATATTAACCTGACGTTTATATACCGATATAATTATGTATATTTGCACCATGGAAA
>CAXBHO010000081.1:0-18856 GCA_963975485.1 uncultured Balneola sp.
CCCGCTTAACAGTATCAAAACTCCTGTTTTTTAGTTTTCTTACAGACACTATATAACTTGCTTAACTAGAATTTTAATTGATTTAGAGGAGTCTCAGGATTAATTCCAACACCAATCCTGTGCATCCTGAAAATCCTTTGTAATCATGGTCAAAAGCGGATTAAGAAATAGAATTTTACCCCGAATTATTCCGAACAGAGCTCCTGTTTGTCATTCCGCAGCAGAACTAAAAACGGTTGGACGAACCGGAGTCGTCAAACCGAAGTGCGATAAGACTAATTCAGCTCCTCCATCTGTCGATTTCAGCTCGACTGATGGAAATACGAAGGCTACTTCTTCATCCATTAAATGCGGCTGTAAACATGTCTACCACAGACAGGTGTCTCACTATATAAGTTCCGTAATTTCTTTTGGAGATTAATCGAACTCGGGCTAAATGGTAAAGCTAATATTAAACCAATGCTCTCATAAACAGCAAAGCTCGTTATATTGATAAAAAAGATTTATCGTTATGACGAGCTTTGTAAATAATTAATTCAGAGTTTGGTCAGAAACGAAATACCAAACCACTAAGAGCGGCAGCTACTGATCCGCCATTTTTGGTGTCATTTCCTACTACCGATAACCCGGCAGATAATTCAAAGAAATTGAGATCAATACCGGCGCCGGCAGAATATACTGCCGAAGAATAACCACCAATTCTGGTTCCAAATCTTATAGGTATCATTCCCAGAAATCTGTATTCCATTCCTAAGTTAAGTGTACTTCGCTTACTGTTAGTACCACTATTGTTAAACCCAAATCCGTAATCAACAGAAGTTGTTAGCTTACCAAGTACAAGTGAAGCTCCTAAATTATACATAGCAGGCAATTTATATTTAAAACCATCAATATCGCTGGCATCGAAATTACCATACACCTCGTTTTGAAGACTATCGGCGAGATCATTGTAGAAATCGCCCGGGTCATCGTCATTACCGGCTCCTGAGAAATTAAACTTACCACTTGCTCCAATGGCTGTTGGAGTGTCATCAAAGTTAAGTGCTCCAAGATCAGTTAGCGCCATTGAAACTCTAAGTGTTTTCTTTTTTCCTAAAATTCCGTCAATAATAGGAATACCTGAGATATCCATTTCTAGAGTAGCACCTAAATCTAAACCGAACCCTGTAGCATTTACAGTTGCGTAAGCACCGGGATCATCAACATAATCACCTAACGCTACGGTATTATCTTGGTCGTATGCTGCTTCAAATTTTCTTAAATCTTGTGCTAAAGCACCCATGGTATTAAGTCTATAGTCAAAAGTATGAATTATATTTGATGCGTATTGACTTCCGGCAGCACGTTGGATTTCTAAATCAGAATTAAAATCTAAGGAAGTTCTCTGCACTCCAATCAAGTACTTAGGTGCAATACCTACATAGAGCTTAGTATTTTTAGCAAACAGAAAGTTTGGTAAAGAAAGTAGTTCCCTTGAATAGCCAATTGAAATTTCTGAAAAAGCTACGGTTTCAAAGCTAAAATCGATAGGGGTAACATCATCTAATTGAGCCGGATCAATACCATAAATACCAACTTCTGCAAAGCCTCTATTAATGTTAAAATCTTCAGTCACTCTAACTCTGCTTGCTAAACTGAATGCAGATTTTTTGCCACGGCTCGAAAAACCAAATGGTACCAAGCTAACTGTTGTAGATGATTCTCTAGTTAAATTAGAATTTGTACCTCCAAAAAGCTCGGTTAGCATGTTTTCTGCAAGTTGTCCGTTTTCGACTGAGTTTTCAAGTGTTAATCCTTTTGTGAAGTATTTGTCGTAAACATCCAAGTTTACGAGTGTACCTCCTGTCCGTATTCCAATTCCGCCAATAATTCCAAGACTTCTCTTTGGTCTTTTATTAGTAGAATTAATCATAAGATTTGCAGGATTAATGAAGTTGGCATGATAGCCATCGATATAGGCTGTTCCTCCGCCTCCCATTCCTAAACTTCGAGAATCGTAATGTCTTGATTGACTGAATGCCTCTAGTGAGGTAAGCAGAATAACAAATAAACTTATTGATAATACTTTTTTCATTTTGCTACCTCCTATTTGCCTTTAACTTCGGTTTCTATTTTAATTCTGGCTCCTAAACTAATAGTAAAGGAATCGTTTGCCCTTAATTTTACTGCTTTGTTCTCTGAGGATCTTAGATTAATTGAAAATTCCAAAAAGGATACATCATTCAACATCCCAAGTTGCAATTCAGAAAGTGTAAATAGGAATGAATCATCAGTGCTGGCATTTGAAAATCCGGTAACATCATCAACCGGTGCCGCTCTTAATCTGATTTCTTGATCCGCATTAGGAAGAGCAAAGACCTCATTATTTAATGAATCTTGAAATGAGAGAAATATATTTAAACCCATTGGAAGATTATTTGAATAAGTAATAAAGAAACTAGCTTCGGTAAAATCATCACCTAATCCAATGTCTAAATCTAAGGTATCTGTAAAATTAGCAGGTGAACCAACTTCAGTACTAAATGCTAAAGGTAAATCTACATTAAGGCTAGGATTAAATTCTAATGGTGTAGTAATAAAAACGTCTCCCTCATCCTCATTAACAACAGCTCTACCTACAAAGCGAATATTGCTAGGCAAGTTATTTAGAAAGTCATCAACGTTTGTAGTTGTCGTGTTGAATGGAATTTGACAGGTAATAGTTGCGCAATTTATTGTTTCTGTGCCAATACTAAATTTAATTAGACTCTCTTTTGGTAACTGTGCACCATTTGCATACAACCCATCAATCGGATCACCATCTTGAACTTCATTAGCACTACCCGGTTCACCTTTCAGATACACTTCATTTCCTTTTCCATCTATACCAACCATTGCTGCATAAATAGTAGTAGGAATATCAATATTTGAGTTATAATTGATATTAATTACCGGGTTTGTAAACATAAAACCATCTATCTGATCTGAAAACTCATCAAGCCCATCAATAGAAGTAGTATCTGCTTCGTTATCATTGAAGACATCCAAAATTTCAGACACTCCGTCATTACTTAAATCATTATCTCCAAGAAAAACAGTTTGTGCTAATACAATTCCTTGAGCTGATTTAATTGTAAGTCCAGAAATATCTACGGAAGCAGTAATTTCATCAGTTTCAGAAATTGTTACCGGTCCGGCATTTGGTCCTGTTTGCGTATTTTCTGTAGCAGCAACAATGTTATATGTTACTTCATTATTATTTGCAAAAATTCTGTATCCGGTTAAGTCAATAGTTTGGTCTGTTGCAGTACTATTACGAGGGATTACAGGATAACTTACTACTAAGCTGTCTTCTACCCCAAAATTGTCGTTTCTAATATCAGGGAATGAAATCTGTAGGGTCTCAATTCCAATTCCCATATTGTTAACTAGATCAGTTACAGCAATCTGGCCTGCACTTAATTCTACATAGTGTGTAGGACTTGTAAATCGAAATTCAGTATCACTAAAAGTAGTAGTACTTGAAGTGCTGAAATCCTGAGATTCCAAGTTTGCCGTTACTGAAGAAGCGAACAAATCAGAACCTGAAGCAGAATTAACTACTAAAGATTCTGGGCTTCTCTGAAACTTTTGTGGATTTGCAAAAGGAGAAGTCCACTCGATGGACACTCTAACTTGAGGATTTGCTAATGTTTCTCCATCTAGTGGAAGAGAAATAGTAGCTGATTCTCCATCATTGATTGTATTAGATGTACCTGTGACAACATCTACTTCATCTCCATTAATTAATGTATCCGGATCACTAATTAGCGTAACATTAATATTATCAAGAATAAAACCTAAATTATTAGTTACGATAATCTCAAGAGAACCACTTTTAAAATCGGCACTTTGAAATAAATCTGTATCTAAGTTTATATCTACTTCTGGCTGAATGGCTTGGGGAGGTACATCATCACCCTGATTTATACTATTAGGATCTAACCCTGTTAAGGCTTGGAAATCAGCTTCACCTAAATTTCCTCCATCTCCAGAAGCAAAATTCCCAATCTCCAATTCCCCAACTTCAGAAGTAAATGAAGTAGAAGAACCGTCAATTTCAGGAATGGCATCATCAAGACTACCAAAATTGAATTCTTCTTCTGTTGTAATTGAGATTAATCCACTCGTAGGATCTACTACAAATAAAGAATCAAGATTTTCACTTGTAGTATCAATTAAAGCACCCGTACTATCCCCTAAAAAAACATAGGTCTTATTATTAATAAGTGGAACTTCTACAGTTTGTGCTGTTCTAAAGTCTGGTTTATCCGGAATACTTAAATCACACGAAGCAAAAACACTTGTTAAGATAAAAGCCCAGACGAATAGTTTGTATCTAACCATCAATATTGATTTTATTATTATTTAGTTCCCTTTTGCGTACAAAAGATTATACGCAGATTTTATTAACAAGCATATTAAGAATATATAATATAAAAACTACTACCTAATTGGGTGGTAATTTAAATTTACCTGTGAGTCAAGGATTCTATCATACTCTCTCCCAAGCTCCTGCTCCTAATACTTATCCGGAAAATAACGTAATAAATATCAATCCTTCTTTACCCAAATAAGTTACTACAGAAGAAGATCGCCAATGTTCAGGCTTGTGAATAAAACCGGCTTTAAAGTAAAAACTAACAAAATACGCACGCATCAGTGACTCTCTGTTTCATCAGCCTTATCAGCGTTCCAAATCAGCGCAATCAGTGATCCAAAAAACAGAACACAACTAACACTGATCAGGCGGATGTGGTTTGGTGTTGAATGAAAGAGCGTTGTAACAAGAACATGCCGACGGAGACCATCGGTATGAGGCGAAAAACTTAAAACATTTTTGGGTGCTTTCGCCCCGGACGTAAACGTCCTTCTTGTATAAATCTAATCAAAGTTAGTCCTTAAACAAGAGGAGCCTCCCCCGCAGGAATCCGCCAACTAGCGGGAGGCTCGACATACCAAGTTCTATTATTATGAGTTCCAACAAACCATCAACCGTGCAAAGCCCTACAGATGGATATTTACGGAACTGATGATTGAAGCAAAAAATGTAAAACCTAAAAACCTGTAAGATGGGCCTAGCTGTCAGACAGATATTATTTGTTAGTAACTTCAAATCCTCCAACATCTTTGCCCAAGCACCCGATTGGTTTCATTCCCTTCACACATCTTGTACGGTTGTGAAAAAAGAAATCATCAGCGGAAATCAGGCTAAATCAAAAAATCAGCGTTCCAAATCAGCGCAATCAGTGATCCAAAAACCCCAACCCACTTACTGATCGGGGCTAGAATCTTGCTCCGATGTTCTGCGTCGAAGCAATGCAGGAGCGTTGTAACAAGGCCATGCCGACGGAGACCATCGGCACGAGGCATTTATTGAAATGATTTACATCATTCCAGCTCATCTTCCTTCTTTTTACCCCGAAGTTTTTTGTATGCATACGCTCCGCCAGCAGCAGCTAGAAGTCCAAGGCCGCCATCGATGGGAGCTGGATCAGGTGAATCCGGAAATCCTGGTGGGCCGGGGGCACCTTGTGCATATAGCAACGGTGATGTGATTATGACCAAAATGCCCAGAACAAATAGCATCTTTTTAAGTGTATTGATAAGTTTCATTTTCATATTTGATTCGTTAGAATTTTCTTTTTCCAAACTTTTTCTATAGTTCAAATAACAGCTTTGGCAAACCAGTTCAGTTTTATCTGAAGTTTCAATTTCCTTTAGTTCTACCACATAGTTGCCAATTGGCCGAAGCTTTCCTTCTTCTGATTTACAAAAAGAACATTGCCTTATACTCGCTGATTTTTGAAGTTTCATTTTTACAACTAAATTTCTATAACCAATTGTTATTTAATCAGCGTCATCTTTTTAACGATCACTTTATTCCCTACTGATAAGCGATATAAATACATACCTGAAGCAAGGTTATTTCCTACAAAAGAAATGTTATACCTACCCGCAGGTTTTATTTCATTGTTAAGTAGCGTTGCTACTCTCCTTCCCAGAATGTCGAATACCTCTAGTTTTACATTGCTCTGTTCTGGTACTCCGAAACGAATCACTGAGGTTGGGTTAAAAGGATTTGGGTAGTTCTGATACAACTCCACTTCCTTGGGAATATCGAGATCGTTTTCTCCACTGGTAGCTACACCCGGATTTATTCTCAAAATAAGATCCGACTGCGATGCCTTAGTTTTCATCTTGGCTGCATGGAAAGCAAATAGCTCAGGGGTTGGTTCCCTTGTACTTTTAGCTTTGAATTGTCCGCTTGTAAATTCGAAGGTATAAGAACTCTGTTCGCTCAGTTTAATAATTTCGCCAGTTGCAGGATTTTCCAGTTCAACTCTCCAGTCTTTTGGAAGATCATTAACAGACCACTCTAAAGTATGCTCACCAGATTCTGTTGAATGAAGAAACAAGGGTATTTCCAATTCTTCTGTCAATCCAATCGGCAAGTTATTTAGTACGAGTGGTTGATCTCCAATGGTGGAATACAGATTCGCAAAATTCGAAGCAAAGGAACCAAGATAATATCCGTCCAGAGGATCGATGGCTACATCCGCTTCTTCGCCAAGCCGGATGGCATATTCACCTGTGGATAAATCACCTGCAAACAAATTCAATTCGATAGGATTCGTTGTTTCAGTTCGCTTTAACCTAGCCGATTCGTGAACATCATCGTATTCAAAAACCATACTTCCGCTAATTCCTGATTGGATGGTACGAACAAAAAAGGATTCGTAGGCATTAACAAAACCAGTTAAGTTTAAATTGTATTGTTTTTCGATTGGGTCCCAAAGATATACGTATCGGTTCGCATAGGGATCGATTTTGACGAGTTCAGCTATCAAAGAATCCACCGAAACAGGAAGACCATATGGGTTGCCCATAAGCACAAAACCTTCGCTGCCAGACGTAAACCCATTTCCATCAACATCGGTATTCTTAATCACCACCGGTTCATTAACTTTGAATGGCTCACCGTAATTAATCAGTGATTTGGGCCATCCGCCTTCTACCGGATCAATGGCGTCGTTATAGTTATCATCTGGAAATATGTAGGCTAAAATTCCTTGCCCTGCTTTTGCTTTTGTAGTATCTAAATCGGTAGTAATGGCGATATATTTGGCACTGTCAGGATTAAAAAAATACAAGTTTGGAGTGCCTGATTCTGAATCTGCGTTAATGGCGCCCTGAGTCCAAATAGTACCAAACAGTGATCCCAATGTCGTTTGTAAAGGATTGGCCATCAAATACCAACCTCCTGTGTCTGCTGTTCCACTTATGGATGGTGATGACTCAAACATTGCTAATTGAATGGTTGCACTATCCACTACTGAACCGCTTGGAGTTGTAATCTTTAGAATGATATCCTCAAATCCTGTAGTATTGGATGAAATTCTTAGTGAATCGGTAGCCAACAACGACAGATTAAAACCGGTGCTGTCCAGCTTAACCTCGCCTGCATCCATGACATAATCATTGTCTGCATCAATAAATAACTGTGCATTTGGTGCCGAGCGTAGGGAAAGCGTTAACGTTGAATCATTCAGAAACGAATGCCTTTGAAAGGTACTAAGGGGAATGGTTGTAACTGTATCTTTTAACGCTGAAATACCAAATGGGGTGAAATAAGCACGAATTGGTATTTGTTCGATGGCAAACTCACCAGCCAAACCGGTTGCATCAATTGCTTGCACGCCTATAGTATAATTGCCACGTTCTAGGTTTGCTACATCTAAGGTAATTAAGTTGTTGTATCCGGCATTACCAAGCGCTGAAACTTGTCGGAAACCATTGCTTATATCGCTTTTTGCATAGAAAACTGGAGTTTTATCCGGCTTTAATACAAACGCTTCGTAGTGTAATGGCCCACCATTTGCATCAGTGGCGGCATTCCAGGTTATGCTTATTTCTTCTTGCTTTACAACAAGGCTTAAATTAGATGGTTTACCCGGAGCTGTGCCTGCTGTGACAACTGTATTTTCGTAGATATAAGACTTATAGCCGCTTGCATCTTGCCCATTCATTATCAGGTCCAGATCGCCATCTTTATCGTAATCTGCAAATACAAGATTGCCTCTACCTAAGCCAGCTAAAGTAGAACCTGTGAGTTCAATAAAAGTATTACTTCTGGAAAGATCATTTGAAAATACTTTATTCCCGGCTGTGCTATAATCTGTGTTATTGGTTAAGCCTGAAATTACTAAATCCAGATCTCCATCATTATCGATGTCTCCCAAGGCAATATCTCCCCTACGGTATCCATCCAACGTACTGTGCAGACTTAAATTCCCTGAACCATCGTTTAAATAAATCTCTGTTTTTAAAGCACTGTTACCGGAATCATACCCCATAAGTACAAGATCCGGGTCCCCATCCTCATCCAAATCACCCCATTCTAAAGAGGAATCAGCAAAATATGTTAAGGAGTTTCCGGAATCAGTAAATTGATTATCTTTCGAATTTATAGATATCCCGGTGAACGGAAAGCCAATACTTATCCTCCCCGTACCAGAAACATCAATGTAACCGTCATTATTAATGTCAATTAATTCAATTTCACCTTCATCTACTGCAAGATGTAACGTGGATGAATTGAATAATGTATTAAAGGTAAAATTTGCATCTACAAAAGAATCGTTTCCATTATTTCTGTATAAAAAAGATCTAGATATGCCTGTAACACCATTATGAAAAATATCCAGATCTCCATCATTATCTATATCTACCCAGCGAATGCTTGCTCTAGGTAAACTTTGTGCTGACAAGGCAATTTTAATGTCGGTAACTTCATTAAATACTCCGCTTCCTTTATTTCTATACACGGTTGCAACATTAGCAGATTCAACATCGTCGTAACCAGCTACAACAAAATCTAAATCCCCATCATTGTCATAATCCCCCCAATCCGCTTCTCCAAAATCAAGGATGATATCCGTATTTACAAAATCTTTATCTTGAGTAAACCCGGTTATAGCATCATATTCAAAAATTGCCATTATTCCTGTATAGCCACCTCCTTCACCTATTATGCTAACGTCCAGATCGCCATCATTATCATAATCAACCCAATCGATATCGCTTTTGTGCCTAACTGCTGAAGGACCTGAAGCAATATCCAATATTTGATTAGAGTGTGTTGAATGTAGCTGAAAATTAAACGGGTTTTCAATTTCAACATAATTACTTGCAACACTTTCTACGTTATTGCTATCTACTACTTTAACGCTATAAAAGATGGTAGAACCCGGATAGATTGTTCCCGAATAGCTGGTATCGGTTGTGGATGCGGTAAATGTACTTTGGCTGGTCGTATCAGTAGTAAAATAAATTTTATAACTAGTGGCGCCTACTGTCGGATCCCAGGTTAATGTAAAGGTATCATTCACTCTTTCTCCTCTTAGGCTATCAACCGGATCAGGGAAAACAACCTCAAATGTAGATTTTGCAAATACACTGGTTTTTCCGGCAGCATCAATAGCTTGTATTCCCAAAGAATAACGTCCTTCTGCTAAACTCAATGTTCTGGAAGTATCGAAACGCATATTTCCCATATCCAATACTTTCCGAAAACCACTGGTTGTATCGCTTTGAGGCTCTACAATCATCTGAGAAGTTGTTAAGCTGTACAAAAAAGCATTATAACTTGGGGTACCACCTTCGGTATCGTTAGATGGATTCCACGAAAGAATGGTCTCGCTACCGTTAAATGTTATATTATTTAAAACCGGCGTTGATGGCGCCGTATTGGTTGTAACCTCATTATTTTTATAAAGTGATGCGGTTCTACTTCCAGTGCTTAAATAACCGGTAATAAATAGATCAGCGTCTCCGTCGTTGTCAACATCTACCCAATCAACCGTTCCCTGTTCGGCAATGGTTAAACTAAAATCGGTATTTAAGGTAAATGTGCCATCACCGTCATTGTCGTACAAAAATGATTTAGAACCACTGTTATTGCCGATATACAGCAGATCAACATCTCCATCTAAATCATAATCACTCCAGTCTGCATAACCATCCCAGACTCCACTAAAAGACAATCCACTATTTGACAGTCCACCACTTCCGTCGTTAATTAAGATCTTAGCACTTCCTCCACCTGAGTTAAATAGGTCAAGATCACCATCATTATCAAAATCTCCCCATTCCATCGTTGCATTGTCATTTGCAAGCAACAACGAACTTATTGCGGAAACTTCGTTGTAGGTTCCATTATCATTTCGAAAGAATTTTGATTGGGCGTAACCCGAGTTGGTATAACCGGCAATAGCTACATCTAAATCTCCATCGTTATCGTAATCAGCATGCACAAAATCGCCTCCGGCTGATCCTAAAATTCCAGCAGTGGCATCCGTAAATGTTCCGTCTTTGTCGTTCAAATAAATGGTATTAAATCTAGTTCCTGAAGAAGGAAGCCCACCTAGATATAAATCTAAATAACCATCGTTATTTGCATCTCCCCACGATGCAGATGCCCACGAACCATCAGTAAACCCGGTTCCACTTACCGTTGAAAAAGTTCCATCTTCGTCGTTGTTATATAACGTTGTGGTTGGCGTTCCCGAAGTATTGTATCCGATAATTACTAGATCAAGAAATCCATCATTATCGTAATCGCCAAAGGCAGCGCCACTTCGATAAGCTCCGGTTAATGAACTTGAAACAGAAGTATTTTTTGTAAAATTACCTGAACCGTCATTATCCCATATTTCTGCAACTGCCCCAGAACTTCCTCCGTTTGTTGTTCCTGTAATAACTACATCTAAATCCCCATCATTATCATAATCTCCCCAGGCGGTTGCGCCTAGTTGGACTCCTGTTAATGTAGTATCTATTGCCAACGAATCTGCCTGAAATGCGGATACAGAGCTCGCCAAAAGAAAAATTAATAGTACCCCGAAAAGAAAACTCGAAAAAGCTCGTAGTCTTAGTTTAAAAAAGTGTGATTGATGCATGACCCCCACCGAATGTTTTATCCAAATGTTTGTACTTGGATTTAAGCTACTAAAGCATGGTGGTCTATAAACCTACGAGAACTCGTAGTTTTAATAAGATACTAGATGAGATTTTCTTTAAGTGCCTTAGTTACAGCATCCGTTCGGGAATGAACCTGTAGTTTTTTGTATATATTACGGATATGGTAATCTACAGTGTGATAACTTATAAAAAGTTCTTCACCAATAGCTTCGTAGGTTTTTCCATTTACTATAAGCTTAAGGATTTCTGTTTCTCTATCACTTAAATTATAGTCCTTACTCTGGGGTCTAAATTTTGAGAACATCTTTAGAATCTTATGTGCTATTTTAGGATTTATAGGAGACCCTCCATTGATAGCTTCGTAAACAGCGTCCTTTATTTCTCGATTCGTTGAAGTTTTTAATAAGTACCCAATAGCTCCTGCACAAATTGCATCAAAAACCTGCTGATCTCCGTCAAAATTTGTAATCATAACTATTGGGACTTCGGGAATTATTTCTGCGAATTTCTTTACGCCCTCAATACCACTTAATCCTGGAAGCCCAATGTCACAGAAAATTAAGTCTGGTTTATCTGACCGATCAAGCTCATGAAGTGCTTCTTCAACTGAAGCAAGTCTTCTTGAACACTGAACCTGATCAAGTTCATTAACAAGATCAGACACAGTATTTCTATATAGTTCGTTATCTTCAACGAGCCATATATTTATAATTTTACTTCCAGGCATTGGGTAGCGTTCTATCATTTGCTTCACATTGTTAAACTGCATGAATAAGGATAGATACCTGAATCATACATAACACCTACGAGCTTCCGTAGTTTTTAAAAGTTAACGAAATATCTGTTCCTTTCGATAGATTACTATTTACAATCAAAGAACCCTTAAGCTCTTTCGCCCTAGCATACAACCCATCGATACCATAGTGTTTTCTGCCTTCTATTTTTTCTAGATTAAATCCGACCCCGTTGTCAGAAACAAACATATTAAACTCTTTGTCATTTTTATTAAATATAATAGAGACTTCCGTAGCTTTCGAATGCTTTACAATGTTATGAAGAACTTCTTTAAGTATTAGCACAACGTTTCTTCGTATTTCAGGACTTACGGCTTCTTCACTAAATTCCTGGTTCGACTCGAATCTAAAATCTATGTCTTCCAGCATTGTGTTTGCAATTTCTTTCAGTTGTAACACCAAATCTTCAACAACATCGTGCTTAGGGTTTATCATCCAAACTATATCTCTCATTGCCTGAGATGTATTCCTACTGATTGTCCTTATTTCATTCAATCCTTTTAATACAGTTTCATCCTGAAGTTGAATCTTATTACTAATCAATTGACTCTTTAAAATCACACTACCAAGATTGCTTCCTATTTCATCGTGCAAGTCTCCGGCAATTTGAAGCCTAATCCCCTCCATTCTTCTAAAGTTTGCCATTCTATATTGATAAAGCCCTACTATTAAACTTGTAACCAATAAAAGAATGAACACTCTAAACCACCAAGTTTCATAAAAAATCGGTTTCACATATACGGGCAATTCTGCATAGGTTTTACTAAGCACTCCATCGTTGTTTCTGGCTCGAACTTTAAATAAATACTCACCTGGTGGAATATTTGTATAGAATGCAGTTCTTTGGTCTTCAACTGATAGCCAATCCTGGTTGAAATTTTCAAGCTGGTACTCAAAACTAATTTCATTTGGAGCTGTATGATTTATCGCTGTATAGTTGATTTCAAAACTTTGTTGATCAGGTTCAATTTTAAGGATTGAAGCTTTTTCAATAGGATTAAAATCGATACTTAAATCTTGGATATAAGGAATTGGAGGGAATACATTCTCTTTAAGCTTAGCAGGATCAACAATAGAAACTCCTTCATTTGTGGCAAAATAAATATTTCCTTTTTTATCTTTTGCAACTGTTTGCTGCTGAAGCCCTGCAAATCCGTTAGACAAAAGGCCATCTTGTTGGTTATAGTATTCATACTCAACCTTAAAAATTAAACTATCAGCAAGGTTGTGAAGATCGTTTTTTTTGTATCTATATACTCCTTTTTGAGTAGTCATCCAGATATAACCGAAATCATCTTCCACCATTTGTAGAACTGCGTCAAAAGGAAATCCATACTCTTCTTTATACTGAAAAAAATGTTCGTTTTTAAACCTAAATAATCCTCCTCCATAGCTACCCACCCAGATTGTTTGATTTTCATGATCGCTCAAAAGAGAAACAGTTAATGGGGTTAATAGTCCCTGATCAAATCCATAAACAGTTATACTATCGTCTTTTAATTTGTTTAAACCGTAGTTGGTACCTGCCCAAATTCCTCCCTCATGATCCTGTGTAATTGCAATTATACGGTCGTTTGATAATCCTTTACTTCCATCCCATTGAATAAAATTTTCACCATCCCATTTTAGAAGTCCTTGCCTCAGGGTTCCCATGTAAATATCATTAGAATTTGAGTCTCCATAAATAGCGGAAACTTGCCAATATCTTGTATTTGTACCTGGGATAAATCGTTTTATTCTTTCAATTTTATTCCCCTTAACCATCGCTGGAATACCATTCGATGTTCCTATATAAACATTACCTAACTTTGTTGTAAACAAGGCCTGCACGCTATTGTCATTTAGAGTTTCTTGCAGATCTATCTTCTCAACCTCTTGATCTTGATAGAGAAATAATCCTTCTTCAGTTCCTATATAAACTTTATCATCATTTATTGCTATAGATGTAGTATTCGTTACGTCAAGTCCGTCCTCTTCTGAAATTGAACTCCATGCAGAATCACTTAACTTGAATAGCCCCAAACCAAAGGTTGAAACCCAAATATTATGTTCTTTATCCTCAATAATGGAATAGGAACTAACCGTTGGCATTCCTTTAATTGGTTCCCATGGACCTTCCAACGAGTTCGAAACTCTAATACCATTCGTTGTTGCTATCCAATAACGTCCTTTCGAATCTATCAAAAAATCTCTAACTGCTCTTGTACCCGGAGCATATTCATTTAACCAAATATGCTGAAACTCTTTCTCAGTCTTTACAAATATCCCGTTATTCGTTCCTAATAGCAGATTCTTACCATCATGTGCAGTATTAAATACTACATTATATCTGTGAAAGTCGCCTTCTTCAAATCCATAAAACTCTTTTTTTACACCACTTTCCCAAATTGCTACACCATTGTTAACGGCATTTAAAACCAATGACTTTCCATCTAAATCTACTCCAACACTAAAAATATGATTGCTATTAAAAACCGTATCCATATTAATACGCTTAAATGAATTTATATCGGCCTTTATTAAACCTTGTCCATCAGTACCAAACCAAGTATTTCCTAAAGAATCTAAAGCAACCGATGTGATATAATTATTATTCTCATCATCCTCTAAAACGGGATGCGATATCTTTCCATTTTTATATACTGAGTATCCCCCGCCTAATGTACCTATCCAAATAGAAGAATCCGGTCCTTGTTCAAGCACCCTTATCCTATTACTTAAAAGACCTTCCGTATTGCTTTTTGTATAGTTTTTAAATTTTACGCCGTCAAATCTAGATAGGCCACTTTCAGTTCCTACCCATATAAACCCATCATTAGACTGAATTATCTCAAATAATTCTGAATCGGGAAGTCCGTCTTCATCCGTCCAGTTTTCAATTTTAAACTGAGCAAATGCATCGCTGGTTACCATCAGACAGAGCAATGCCAATATACCCGAAATAAATTTTACCATCTATGCAATCTAATTTTATTTGTTCTTAAAATAGGATAGAATAATCATTTTCCAATATTCGATTTCTTTTTCTAATTCAAAAACACAAAAAACCCTTGCTCAACTGAATGAACAAGGGTTATAATCTGATTTATCGTTACAACACTTTGGGCTGTAACGAGTGTGCCGACGGAGACCATCGGTATTAGGATTTTGAGGGATGAATTACATCATTCCGCCCATGCCTCCCATTCCCGGCATTCCGCCACCCATACCGCCTGGCATTCCACCACCATCATCGTCAGATGGTTTGTCAGAAATTACAGCTTCGGTGGTTAGTAGTAATCCGGCAACAGATGCTGCGTTTTGAAGCGCCGCTCTTGTTACTTTTGTCGGATCAATTACGCCGGCTTTAATTAAGTCTTCATATACTTCAGTACGTGCATTGTATCCATAAGCACCTTTTCCTTCCAGTACTTTCTGAACAACAATCGCACCTTCAACGCCTGCATTATTGGCAATAGTTCTTAAAGGAGATTCCAGTGCTTTGCGAACGATTTGGAAACCTACTTCTTCGTCTTCGTTGATGCCTTTTAGTTTATCAAGAGCACTTAGTGTTCTCAAGTAAGCTACGCCACCACCCGGAACAATTCCTTCTTCCACAGCAGCTCTGGTTGCATTTAGTGCATCTTCAACACGGTCTTTTTTCTCTTTCATTTCAACTTCAGAAGCTGCGCCGATGTACAATACTGCAACACCACCGCTTAGTTTAGCTAACCGCTCCTGTAGTTTTTCACGATCATAATCAGAAGTCGTATTTTCAATCTGACCTTTGATCTGATTTACTCTCGCTTTGATGTCATCAGCTTTTCCTGAACCACCAACGATAGTTGTGTTGTCTTTGTCGATAGTTATGTTGCTTGCCTGGCCTAAGAAATCCAGCGTTGCGTTTTCTAATTTATATCCACGCTCTTCAGAGATTACAGTACCGCCAGTAAGGATAGCGATATCTTCTAACATTGCTTTTCTTCTGTCACCAAAGCCCGGAGCTTTAACAGCTGCGATCTTTAATGAACCACGAAGTTTGTTAACTACGATGGTAGCTAATGCTTCGCCTTCAATATCTTCAGCAATGATTAATAATGGTTTACCTGACTGAACTACTTTTTCCAGAATTGGAAGAAGATCTTTCATCGTTGAGATCTTTTTGTCGAAGATCAAAATATATGGATCTTCAAGATCTGTAGTCATTTTCTCAGAGTCAGTCACGAAATAAGGAGAAAGGTAACCACGGTCGAACTGCATACCTTCTACAGTTTCCAGCGTAGTTTCAATTCCTTTTGCTTCTTCAACAGTAATAACACCTGTGTTGTTGAACTTGCCATCATCAGACATTCCTACTTTTTCGTACGCTTCAGCAATAAGAGCACCAATCTCTTCGTCACCGTTTGCAGAAATAGTAGCAATTTGTTTCAATTTGTCGATGTCTTTATCGATATCGATTTTCACATCTTTTAAACCTTCAACAATAGCGGCTACCGCTTTCTCAATTCCGGTTTTAAGATCCATTGGGTTTGCACCCGCAGTAACATTCTTTAAACCTGCCGCAATAATTGCCTGAGCAAGTACTGTCGCAGTTGTAGTTCCATCACCGGCATTATCGTTGGTTTTAGAAGCTACTTCTTTTACCATCTGCGCACCCATATTCTCGACCTTATCAGCAAGTTCGATTTCTTTAGCTACAGTAACACCATCTTTGGTGACTTTCGGTGATCCGAATGACT
Source organism: uncultured Balneola sp. (assembly GCA_963975485.1). Lineage (GTDB taxonomy): Bacteria > Bacteroidota > Rhodothermia > Balneolales > Balneolaceae > Balneola. The sequence goes on from CAXBHO010000081.1 coordinate 16,514, forward strand.
TTTCAATTACAACATTTCTTCCGCGTGGTCCCAACGTAACTTTAACAGCGTCAGCAAGTTTGTCGACACCTTTTTTTAGAGCGTCACGTGCTTCCACATCATAGTGTATTAACTTAGACATAGTATTTTATTTCTTTTAATTTTTTGATTTTTAATTTCTTTTTTAGTCTGATTACTTACGATAGGATTCCAACTATGTCAGACTCACGCATAATTAAGTACTCGTCTCCGTCAAGAGTTACTTCAGTACCTGCGTATTTGCCATAAAGAACTTTATCGCCTTTCTTTACAGTCATATCAACTTTAGTTCCATTTTCTACTTTACCTGCACCTACAGCTATTACTGTTCCTTGCTGTGGTTTTTCTTTAGCTGTATCCGGAATGTACAGACCAGAGCTGGTTACTTCTTCAGCTGCGTCCGCTTGTACAAGTACGCGATCGCCTAAAGGTTTAATACTAGCCATGTTTATGACTCCTCTTTATTTTGTGTTAGTAGTTAATTTGAGCAGATGCTCTTCTTCTTATCTGCCTGAGTTAATGCAACTACCGTACCAAGTCATTCCATCATTCCAATGCTCTCCAAATGGGCTGTCAATTTTGCATATATGGCAGGCTCCCAATTCTCAGGTCTCAGATTAAAGTCATACCCTTCCGGTTGATAATCATCCAATACCGGTTTTAAAGAATTGCTGATTTTTTTCCTTCTTTGATTAAAAGCTGTTCTTACCACTGTTTTTAAATTGGCATCCGAACATTCCATTTTAGGCTGATCAAAAGTTAATCGAAGCACCGAGCTATTTACTTTTGGAGGCGGGCTGAATGAATTCGGTGATACATCAAAAAGAATTTTGGGAGTACTCATTAATTGAGTTTGTACAGAAAGAATTCCGTATGCTTTTGTGGATGTAGTAGCTACAAGTCGCTCAGCAACTTCTTTCTGCATCATTAGAATAGCGTCTTCAAACAAATGTCGAAATTCCAGCAAAGAAAATAAAATGGGGCTTGTGATGTAATAAGGAAGGTTCCCAATTACAAAAGTTTTTCCTGTTTTGGATACCAGTTCATTCCAATCAACTTTCAGTACATCTTGCTTATGAATGGTAATTCCTTCAATCTCTTGTTCCAAAACGTCTACTGCTCTTTGGTCAACTTCTATTACATGAACATCGTCATACTTTTGAACCAGCCATTTTGTAAGTGCTCCGGTACCAGGGCCAATTTCAATAATACGGTCGGTATTCTCTGCCTTAATAGCATTAATGATTTTATAAATGATATTATCATCAGTAAGAAAATGTTGCCCGAGACTTTTTTTGGTTTTAAATGACAATTTTAATTTTACTTTTTTTGTAAGAAGATAATTTTCCTAAGTTAAATAAGGTACTAAATTAGTTATAATGTACACACGTAAAAAGTCAATTATCCCCTCATCAATAAAGCCGTGTAATTGAACGCTTTGTTACAGACACAACAGCCCGTACTACTTCTGAATTACTAAGAGTTCAGGTTAATACCGCTATTCGTTTTTTTATGGGACTTCGTTAGCTCATTGCTAGTGTCATGTCATTGCTGAAATGTCGTCAGATAGGGGGCTGAAATTTAACCAATAGACAGGACAGCCTTTGGTCGCTCCATCACCCTGCCTTCGCCGAAACATGGCATCTATAGAGGGTTTTGTTAGATAGGCTTCGTGCAGGCAGGTCGGCTCTTTCCCTCGTCACGTAGCTCCGTTGCGTGATGCTAATTTGGAAGCTCTGCTTCCATTGAGGCGGAGCCTCAAACAAGGCATTCCGAACGAGACGTAACGTTGTAATGTGGGTGAGAAACGGGGTGATAGATGGTGTTTTTTCTTATTCACCTTTTCAAATAGTCAATGAACAGGCTATCCGATAGCTTTTAACCGACAAATGACCATTGACTTTACACTAGTATGTTACCTCTTTATGACTTATCTGTATAAGTTCAAGCTGATGAGAGTTATTTTGGAGGCAGACCAAAGGGAAAATAGTGAGTGGAGTCGGTGGTAACGTGTATAAAAGTACAACCTCATATATTTACCCACAAGGTTTCCCGTAGAACCAAAAATATTAAAGAATATACTTGAAATTTAACGGTACAACTTGGAGGATTTTTTCTTAAAAAATTAACCATCTTTTTTACTCAAGCACTTTTCACACGAGCTGAGAGCTACCAAACGAGAGTAAACTACTTAAGGTAGGTTACCAGTTCGATACTTGGAGCAGGAGCTCCAACTTATTCTCCCAAGCAGGAGCTTGGGAAAGAGCCAAATTATAAAAACCTCCATCACCTTTATCTCACGCTAACTCGTCATCTCGGTCTTGA
>CAXBHO010000082.1:0-18724 GCA_963975485.1 uncultured Balneola sp.
GTGTAGAAAAATTTCATGTAATTAGTACTAAGAATAAACCAGCATCTTTTTGAAAACTTTCAGAATAAACATTTTAGTAGCCGGAGTTCAAGCAACCCATCCCTGTCCCTTCCCTTCGTTGAGGGAAGGGGACTTTGAAACAAAGAATTTTATTAATTAAGAAAATCTTCGAAATAATATAGAAATGAACTAAATACGTCTCTCTCCCTGATGTTAGGGAGAGAACAAGAGTGGGTCAGAGAGTATTGAACTTTAAATCTCAACATCTAATTACAAGCAAGCAGCGACTATTGTATTTGCGTAGAAAAATTTCATGTAATTAGTACTAAGAATAAGCCGGCTTCTTTTTGAAAGCTTTCAGAATAAACATTTTAGTTGCCGTTGTTTAAGCAACCCATCCCTGTCCCTTCCCTTCTCCGAGGGAAGGGGACTTTATAACTAGTAAATTGCTAGCTCAAAAATCTTCAAATCTATTTTGATTGTGATAATTGAGTCTCTCTCCCTAATCTTAGGGAGGGTCTTATACTGAAATATTGCGACCGCTTTTTCATGAGTTTATTCCTGTACATAGTGTCAACCTAAATCAGGAAAAGACCAACTCAGGTTATTTAATCATCTCAGTGGCTTGTTCTATTGGAAGGGCTCTTGTTTCTTTGAAACTGGAAAGCACTAGGTTTGAGCGGGTTTTATGAACTCCTCTCCAGGACTGAATACGTGAAAGTAATTTTTCAAAAGACGTAGTGTTTTTAGTTCTGACTTTCAGAAAATGAGATCCGTCACCGGTAATGGAATGGCATTCTAAGATTTCTTTTTCTTTCTGAGCCTCTTTTACAAAACTTGGATAATTATCAGATCCATCTACTTCCACAAACATAAAAGCAGTGATATCGAAATGAAAATCTTTTGAACTAAGGATGGCTTTATAATCAGTTATGAGTCCACGTTCTTCCAATTTTCGCATTCGCTCAGATACAGAGGGTACCGAAAGGCCAACTAATTCAGCGATCTGATTACGCTGCGCTCGTCCGTTTTCCTGAAGATGGTTCAGAATAGCAATATCTATTTCGTCTAATAAGTTGCTCATTGATGTATTTTCCTAATAATAATTTGTTAGAGTTATTATATCCTAAAAAAATTAGGTAATCAATGGTATTTAACAATATAAAATTTAAAAAAGTGAATTTTTAAAAAGGGGTTCAAGAAGAGTAGAATTGGTCTTATCTTTATGTTCAATTTAAAAGTAAGCGAACGAATGTTAGACATCAATTTCATAAAGGAAAATGCAGCAGCTGTAAAAGAAGGAATGCTTAACAAAGGGGAGAAATCCAATGCTTTGGTAGATGAAGTTATAGCCAAAGATGAGCAGTGGAGAGAGCTTGTTCAAAAAGTTGATGCTATTAGAACAGTAAGCAATACGAAAGCAAAAGAGATCGGAGCTTTAATGGGGCAGGGCAAAAAAGAAGAAGCTCAGGCTATTATTGCGGAAACATCGAAGTTGAAGGAAGATGTTAAGGAACTTGAAGATGAGCTAAAAATATTAGCTGAAGAGCGTGAAAATATGCTGCTCAGAATTCCGAATGTAGCTCATTCATCAGTCCCTGTTGGGGCAACTGAAAATGATAATGAAACCTTTGCAACATGGGGCGAGCCCAATAAACAAGAGTGGAGAAAACCACACTGGGAAATTACAGAACGCTATGGTTGGGTTGATTTTGAACGAGGTGTTAAAGTAACAGGAGCAGGATTTCCATTTTATGTTGGTCCGGTTGCTCAATTACAAAGAGCGCTAATAAATTATTTTATTAATGAAGCAGTAAATGCAGGCTATACTGAGCTTCAGGCTCCATATTTTGTGAACGAAGCTTCTGCTCGTGGTACCGGACAAATTCCGGATAAGGAAGACATGATGTATGTAATTCCCAGAGACGAGTTTTTTGCAATTCCTACCGCAGAAGTTCCGGTCACCAATTTTCACAGAGATGAAATACTTCCTGAAAGTGATCTCCCTGTAAAATATGTGTGTTACACTCCTTGTTGGAGAAGAGAAGCTGGTTCTTATGGAAAAGATGTTCGTGGGCTCAATCGTTTGCATCAATTTGATAAGGTGGAATTGGTGAAAATTGTAAAGCCTGAAACTTCTTATGATGAATTGGAAAGTCTCCGTGAACATGCTGAAAAACTATTGCAAGCTCTCGAACTTCCGTACAGAACACTACTAATGTGTACCGGTGATATGGGTTTTACTCAAACAAAAAAATATGACCTTGAAGTATGGAGCCCGGGACAACAGCGCTGGCTAGAAGTAAGTTCATGTTCTAACTTTGAAAGCTTCCAAGCCAGAAGAATGCAACTCCGTTACAGAAAAGGAGAAAAGGGAACTGAGATGACTCATACTTTGAATGGTTCTGCGCTCGCTCTTCCAAGAGTAGTTTCAGCAATTTTAGAAGCCTATCAGGAAGAAAATGGAAAAGTGAGAGTTCCGGAAGTTTTGAAAGGTTTTATTGGAAGGCATTATTTTTAAAGAAATTTCTTTTACAAGGCTTTGCATTGCGTAAGAATGCTTCTACAACAATTACGGTTATCTTTGGTGTTATAACATTAAAGAATAGTTGAATGAAAAGAGCAGTTAGCATTGTAGGTATTTTAGTAGTGATAGGTCTTTTAGCATTTCCTAAAGTTAAAGACTATTTGAGAGCATCAGAGACCGCTTCTGCAAATGCTCAAGCAAGTCAGGCAATTCTTCAAGTAGATGTATTTGTTGTAAAACCCGATGTTATTGAAGATAAAATCTTCACAACAGGCACGCTCACATCCAATGAAGAAGTTGAACTAGCCACTGAAAGTTCGGGTTTGATTCAGAGTATTTCACTTAGAGAAGGTCAGGATGTCAAAAAGGGAGAACTCCTTGTTAAGATAAATGATAGCGAGTTGAAAGCCCAGTTAAAACGAGCAGATTTCAGATTAAATTTGGCAGAAGACCGCGAGAAAAGACAAAAGCAGTTGCTCGAAAAAGGAGGCATTAGCCAGGAAGAATATGATGCTACGTTGAATGAGGTGAATGTACTTCGAGCTGAAGTGTCTCTTATCAATGCTCAAATAGAAAAAACAGAAATTCGAGCTCCATTTACGGGGAAATTAGGACTTAAATATGTAAGTGATGGAAGTTATATTACTCCCAGTTCAAGAATTGCGAGCTTGCAGGATATTGACCCAATTAAAATAGATTTTTCCATTCCGGAGCGTTATGCCGCTCAAATTGAAGTTGGCAATAAAGTAACATTCACTGTACAAGGAATTGATGATACTTTGCAAGCCGAAGTATATGCCAAAGAACCTCGCATAGATTCCGACACAAGAACGTTACAAGTGAGAGCCAGAAGTTCGAATCCAGATGGGAAATTACTTCCCGGTGCTTTTGCAGATCTGGTACTTACCCTTCAGACTATTGAGAATGCGATGATGGTTCCAACCATTTCTTTGGTTCCTGAGCTTCAGGGACAAAAAGTATTCTTGCTTAAAAACGGTGTTATCGAACCCAGAAGTGTGAAAACAGGACTACGAAATGAAGCTAAAGTTCAGATCATTGAAGGCATTGAAGTTGGTGATACAGTATTAACAACTGGTTTACTTCAGGTCAGACCAGAGATGAAAGTTACTGTGAATAGTATAGACGGAGAATAGAATGAGTTTATCATCACTTAGTATCCGTCGTCCGGTTTTAGCTACTGTATTCTCTATTGTAATTGTTCTTTTTGGAATCATTGGATTTAATTATTTACCAATCCGAGAATACCCGGCAGTAGATCCGCCTATAGTTACCGTAAGCACAAGCTACATTGGTGCAAATGCCGAAATTATTGAATCTCAGATCACTGAACCGCTTGAAGATCAAATAAACGGAATTGCGGGAATTAAGAATTTAACTTCTGTTAGCCGTGAAGGTAGAAGTACGGTAACCGTAGAGTTTGATCTTGATGTAGATCTGGAAACGGCAACCAATGATGTGAGATCACGAGTATCCAGAGCGGTTGGGAATATCCCACCTGATGCCGATCCTCCGATTGTTTCAAAAGCTGATGCCGATGCAAGACCCATTCTTTTCTTTAATATAAAAAGCGATTCAAGAAATCTACTCCAGCTTTCTGAGATAGCTGAAAACTATTTTAAAGAACGAGTTCAGACTATTCCGGGAGTGAGCAACGTCCAGATATGGGGTGATAAAACCTATTCAATGAGATTGTGGCTGGACCCAATGAAGCTGGCCGCCTATAATCTGACTCCAATTGATGTTCGAAATGCCCTAACAAGTGAAAATGTGGAACTTCCATCAGGAAGGATTGAAGGAAATTTGACAGAGCTTACCGTTCGAACCATGGGACGTATCACAAATGTTGATGAATTCAATGATTTGATCGTTAAGAAAACGGCAAATAGTACGATCAAACTTCGTGATCTTGGTTATGCAGAATTAGGTCCTCAAAATGAACGCACAATCTTAAAAAGAGATGGAGTGCCAATGGTTGGAGTGGTTTTAATCCCACAACCCGGAGCAAATCAAATTGAGATTGCAGATGAATTTTACCGCAGAGCAGAAAGCATAAAAAAGGATCTGCCCGCTGATATTGAAACAGCGATTGGATTTGACTCGACAGAGTATGTTCGAGCTTCTATCGATGAAGTAAAACAAACAATTTTTATTGCTTTCTTTTTGGTGATCGCAGTTATTTTCTTATTCCTTCGAGACTGGAGAACAACGATCATCCCTGTTTTAGTGATTCCAATTGCGTTGATCGGTTCATTCTTTGTGATGTATTTAGCAGGATTTACTATAAACGTACTCACGCTTTTAGCCATCGTATTGGCTATAGGTTTGGTGGTTGATGATGCCATCGTTGTTCTGGAAAATATTTATGCGAAAATTGAATCCGGTCAACAGCCTATGATGGCAGGAATTCTGGGTTCTAAAGAAATTTTCTTTGCCGTTATTGCAACTACAGCTGCTTTGGTTTCTGTATTTATGCCCATTCTGTTTTTAGGTGGAATTACAGGAAGGCTCTTCAGAGAATTTGGTGTTGTAATTGCCGGTGCAGTTATAATTTCTTCTTTTGTGGCACTTTCTTTAACACCGATGCTTTCTACCAAGCTGCTTAAGAAAAGAGAAAAGAAGAATAAGTTTTACGAATTGACAGAACCCTTTTTTGTTCGAATGAATAGGGCGTACAAAAACTCACTTGAGTCATTCATGAAGAGAAGATGGTTAGCACCGTTAATTATATTAGCAAGTGGTGGCATGATTTATCTGCTGATGAGCACTCTTCCACAGGAAACCGCTCCTCTTGAGGATAGAAGCCGAGTCAGAATGTTTGCTCAAGCTCCAGAAGGTGCTTCCTACGAATACATGGATAATTACATGGATCGATTGGTAAAGCTCGTTCAGGATAGCATCCCTGAAACGAAATCGGTTATATCGGTTACTTCACCGGGTTTTGGCGCTTCAAGTTCAGTGAATTCCGGTTTCGCTTTTTCGATCTTGAAAGACCCGGAACTTAGAGAGCGATCACAGAATGAAGTTGCGGATGATCTCGCCGAAAAAGTTAAACTGCTTAGTGGTGCTCAAACTTTCGTCTCTCAGGAGCAGACAATCGGTAACAGTCGCGGTGGCTTGCCTGTACAGTTTGTGCTTCAGAATCAGGATTTCGAAAAGATAAAAAGCGTTATTCCGGAATTCTTAGAAGCGGTTCGTCAGAATCCTACCTTCACGTATCAGGATGTGGATTTAAAATTCAATAAACCTGAATTACAGGTAGAAATTGATCGTGAGAGAGCAAAAGATCTTGGAGTTTCTGTTCGTGATATTGCACAAACGCTACAGTTTTCTTTAAGTGGTCAACGTTTTGACTTTTTTATAATGAATGGGAAACAGTATCAGGTTATTGGGCAGGTTGAAAGAAAAAACAGAAATGAACCGGTTGATCTGAAGAGTTTATACGTTAGAAACAGCTCGGGAAGTTTAATCCAATTAGATAATCTTGTGAGAGTAGCGGAGCAAAGTAGTCCGCCACAATTGTATAGATACAATCGTTACGCATCTGCAACAATTTCTGGGGCACTTGCACCGGGAAAAACGATCCTGGATGGGATCAATGCCATGGAAATAATTGCGGCGAGCGTATTGGATGATTCTTTCTCAACGAGTCTTTCCGGTCCCTCCAGAGATTTTGTGGAGAGTTCTTCGAGTTTACTCTTCATTTTCATCCTTGCGTTACTTTTGGTTTATCTGGTATTATCCGCACAGTTTGAAAGTTTCAGAGATCCATTTACCATCATGTTAACCGTTCCTTTAGCACTTTCAGGAGCATTGGTAAGTATGTGGTACTTTGGCCAAACGCTGAACATATTTAGCCAGATTGGGATGATTATGCTTATTGGTTTGGTTACAAAAAATGGGATTTTGATCGTAGAATTTGCGAACCAAAGACAGATACAAGGGCTTTCGATCTTGGATGCAATATTGGACGCATCGGCGGCGCGATTCAGACCTATTTTGATGACCAGTATTTCGACTGTATTGGGAATTTTGCCGATAGCTTTAGCATTGGGTGCCGGAGCTGAAAGTAGAATTTCCATGGGTATTGCAGTTATTGGTGGACTGATAATTGGTAGTTTACTCACACTTTATGTAATTCCTGCAATGTATTCTTATTTATCACCAGAAAAGTCAGAAGATGATATGATCACAGACGAAATGATTGAGAAAGCAGAGAAGCAACTAGAAACTGAAACGGTATAATGAGAACTTATTCGATGAAATACACATTAGTTCTGGTTAGTGTTTTTTGTTTTTTAAAACCATCAGGATTGATAGCCCAAGATACACTCCGCATTGAAGAAGCCATTCAAAAAGGACTAGAGAAGAATTTTGCTATTCTAATTGCTAAAAATGATGCTCAGATCGCAGAAAATAATAACACGCTGGGAAATGCGGGGTTTCTTCCTGTAGTAACAGCTGACGGTTCTTTAACTAAAAGAATAGAAGATAATGAGACACAGTATTCAACTAATGCGATTCCGGATCGAAATGATAAAGGAGCGGAAACTAACGTATATAATTACGGAATAGATGCAACCTGGACTGTATTTGATGGTCTCACCATGTTTGCCACTCAGGAGAGGCTTTCTCTTGAAGAGAATATTGGAAATGAAGAAGCGCGACTTCAAATTGAGAATTTATTGTCTGATTTGATCAATGCCTATTATCAGATTGTGGGACAACAGAAGGCGAATAAAGTGCTTCAAAATACAGTGGAGATCTCGCAGGAAAGAATTAGAATTGCTGAAACAAAGAAAGACTTAGGTTCGGGTTCTCAGTATGATCTTTTACAAGCACGAGCTGATTTCAATGAAGATCGCGCAGCGCTTATCAGATCAGGAACAATTTTAAAACAAGCAAAAATCCTGGTGAATCAAATACTCTCAGATTCTACTTTTTCTGATTTTGATGTGGAATCAACTATTGAGATGCGAGAAGTCATGAATTTAGAATCAGTTTTAGATTTAGCTTTGGAAGAGAATAAATCTCTAACAATCGCTCGATTAAACGAACGAGTTGCCGGCGAAGAGATTAAAGAGCTCAGAGGTGATTGGTTTCCGCAAATTGCGGTAAATGGCGGGTACGGATATAATAAAATTGAAACGAGTACCGGTTTTGTAGATTTTTCTAGAACTACCGGATTTAATTATGGCGTAACTGCGAGAATTAATCTGTTTGATGGATTCAACAAAAACAGAGCATCTCAAAATGCTAAGCTCAGATTAAAAAATCAGCAATTGCTACTTGACGAGTTAAAACTGAATATAAGTTCGGAAGTTCAACAGTTATACGAGCAGTATCAGGATGCGTTATCTTTAATTGAATTGGAAAAGGAGAACTTAGCATACATTAAGCAAACTCAGGATATCGCACTCGAACGGTTCAGGCTTGGTACGATTAGTTCGGTAGAATTGAGAGAAACGCAACTCAGTTTATTGAATGCTGAAAACCGTTTAATTGTAGCTCAAATAGAAGCTAAGACAGCGGAAACAGAGTTGTTAAGACTTAGCGGAAATCTGTTGAGGAGAGACAAAAGTTTTTAATCTCTTGAGAGTTTAATTTTTCGATGGAAGCTCGAACTGCAAAACTAATCTTCTTCCTTCATCTTGATACTCTACACCGTCTGCATATTCGCCCATTAAAAAAACACCACGCCCGCTGGTTTTCAAAATATTTTCTTCAGCAAGTGGATCGGCAACTTCTTCAGGATCGAAACCCCCTCCTTCATCTTGGGTAGTTATTACGAGGGTTTTACCGTTATGTACGGCATTAAGTGTAACTTTTTTTGAAGAATCCAGCTCATTTCCATGAACCAGCCCATTGGTAGCAGCTTCACTTACCGTAAGCATTAACCGGGCATAGAATTCATCATCAAATTTAAGATCAGTTTGCAGATCGTTTAAAAACCCTTCTAATTTATCTAGCTCTTCATAAGTAGATTTTAGAATCAACTTCTTTTTATAGTTCATCTAATATTATGCGTAAATACCACGTAGTTTTAGCGTAGTTGCAACTTTATCGATTGCGTACACATACGCCGCTTGTCTTAGGGTAATACTATACTTTTCGCTCACCATAAACAAGTTGTCAAAGGCTTCTCTCATCATTCTATTAAGACGACGATTTACACGCTCTTCCGTCCAAAAATAACCGTGCCTGTCTTGTACCCATTCAAAATAGGACACCGTTACTCCGCCGGCATTTGCGAGAATATCAGGAACCACCATGATTCTTTTTTCTTCGAGAATGGAATCCGCATTTGCAGTAACCGGACCATTTGCGCCTTCGGCGATTATCCGGGCTTTTATTCTTGGAGCATTTTCTTTGTTGATTTGATCTTCTTTTGCTGCCGGTATTAGTACATCACACTCAAGCTCAAGTAATTCTTTATTGCTGATGGGTTCAGCTCCCGAAAATCCTTCTAGCGAATAATTATTGGTTTGTGAATAATGAATTGCTGCCGGGATATCTATTCCTTCTTTGTTGAAGTATCCACCGCTCACATCGCTTATAGCAATTACTTTTGCACCTTGTTCGTAAATAAGTTGAGCAGAAACGGAACCCACATTTCCAAAGCCTTGAACTACAATTGTAGCATCACTTGGTGAAATTCTTAATTTATTCATAGCAGCTAAAGCAGTTGTAATTACTCCACGACCTGTAGCTTCTCTCCGCCCTTTTGAGCCACCAAGAATTATTGGCTTTCCGGTAACTACCGCAGTTTCATTTCGTTTGCTCTTCATGCTGTACGTATCCATGATCCACGCCATGGTTTGCTCATTGGTATTCATATCCGGAGCAGGGATGTCTCTTTCAGGACCGAAAACGTCACTCATATTTGAAGTGTATCTACGCGTCAATCGCTCAAGTTCATGTTGAGAAAGTTTTTTGGGGTTCACTCGTACTCCTCCTTTAGCTCCGCCGAACGGAACATTTACGCACGCACATTTCCAGGTCATCCATGCGGCTAACGCTTTTACTTCATCTAGATGAACGTCTTCAGCATAACGAATTCCACCTTTTGACGGACCAAGAATGCTATTATGAATAACTCGGTATCCTTCAAAAACTTCGATTCTCCCATCATCCATAATTATCGGATTAGCAACGATCACCACTTTTTCCGGCGTGGATAGATATTTAAACATGCCTTCATCAAGATCAAGAATTTCAGATGCATGTCTGAATCTTTCCATCATGGAAGAAAAAGGTGAATCATCTTGTAGGAGTGGAGCAGGTTCTTTGTAATACTCTTTGGTGAGGGCGTCTTTAATTTCGGACATAAAGTTATTTTGAGATTCAGTTATATTAAAAAAGCGCTTCCAAATATAAAAATTAGATTCCAATATTCTCTATTAAAATCATCTCATTAACAAAAAAGTAATACAAGCTTATTTGTAATTAATAGATAAATATATCATACTTAGGCTTTCCTGCATTAGCCGGATGAATTTCGATTCATAGCTGCATTCTCTATGAAAGAAAAATAAATACCTGAAACTTAACCGAATGCTAATGAACGCAAACGTATTAGTTCTTAATCAAGATTATCAGCCATTGAGCATTTGCTCATTGCAACGCTCTATAAAACTTATTTTTTTAGAAAAAGCGGAACTTCTTCACGATGATCCCGAAAAAAAGCTAAGAACTATAAATGAGCAGTATGATTTTCCCTCCGTAATCAGATTACGTAGATATATTCGGCTACCATACACCAAAGTGGTTCTTACACGAAGAAATGTGATGCGGAGAGATGGATTTCAATGTCAATACTGTGGACAAAAATCAAAATTGACTATAGATCACGTACACCCTAAAAGTCGGGGAGGAAAAGACACTTGGGAAAATCTTACAACCGCCTGCGATAAGTGTAATGTGAAAAAAGGTAACCGAACACCGAAAGAAGCGAATATGGCCTTAAAGAGTGAGCCGTTTCGTCCGATTCCCATCACTTTTTTCAGAGATAACAACGGTGGTGTGCAAGAGCCCTGGAAGCCGTATTTGTATATGACGTGAGGAAATTCTAAAAATTACTTTATAAAGTTATTCAATGAACTCGTTTTTAAAGAATAGTAATTGTGGCTCAGTTGTGAACTCGTCAAGAATAATAAACTGGTTATTGGCTTCATCTACATCAAATACAGAAGCAAAATTATTGGTCAATTTAAATCGTTTTATAAAGTTTCCTTTCCAATCGACCTGATGAATTTCCGAAGTAGGCGAACTACCATTTGTCAGCATTTCTTCAATTGAGGGAAGAGACTAACCCACCCAGGCGGCATAAATATAATTATCAGTTGAAGTAATTTGGGTATAGCAATATTTAGCTAATTCTCTGTTTTTATGTATAGTTGGATCGTTATTACCAAATGGTGTTTTCGAAACTAAGCTCCCTGAGCGTTATAAATTTTCAAGCCATTAATAATGATACATTGCTAAAGCAAACATATTCACGGAGGAGTTTATTTCTGCCCAAGAATTATAAAACCAAGCTCGGTCTGCCAAATTTAGTTTTTGAACATTTTCAGTTGAATCATAAGGAAAATAGTCCACATCTAAACTCTCTGTGTCAACAAATGCAAGATATCCGTCTTGTAATGTACCTGTAGCGAATAATTTATTGTTGACTAAGCCTGCCTCTTGAGCTTCAATTATATCAGGGGGAAGTAAATATTGATATTAAATCACGCTTGTATCGTTTAATAAGGCATTAAAATTATATGCAGTATTTCTTTTTTTCTCCCAATCGTATAATTCCAAGATGGGTTTTGAAATGAGCTCTGGTTGAAGAATAGTTGGAGCAATCGTAAATTCTTTTGGTCCTTCCTTGCGATCCCCGAAAGAAGCAATAAATTCTGTATTTGATAAATTAAACACATATATCAAATCATTTTTTTTGTTGTCCTCGACAATAATGAGTAAAGAATCAGCTATATAAATTCCAGAGGGATACTCTAGTATTTCATTTATTTCTGAAAAAGTTTCAGGTTTTTCCAAATGTGTAATTGGAATGGAGTTAAATTCTTCGTCATTTAAATGTTTAAGATATATGATGGTCTATCAGTGTAGTTACAGCTTACAACAAATAAAGCTAAAAGGGGTATTAAGTTTTTTATCACAGCTAGTTAAATATTTTTAAATCAATATCTATTTTATTGAGATTATTTCTCAACTTTTTTGAGTGAACAAGGTATTTACTTTCTTTAATTACGAAAATTTAAAATATCACTCCGAACTATTAAGGGGCTAAAGTAGGAGCGGACCACGGACCACTTTATAAAGCGTATACAAGCTTTGAAAATTATGTTGTTGAAAGCAAAAAAGTCCGAAACATACATGAATGTTTACATACACAATGTTTTAAAGAGAATTTTCAGCGAAAAGGCGAACTAAATAACAAGAAATTACTAGCCATAATTCCAGAAAGAGGCTGTTGCGAATGTGAAAAGAGTTTTGAAGCTGAATTGATGGATACTCTTCTAAAACTTGATGGTTTTGAGTTTATAAAATTAGATGATAGCAATCTAGAAGATGCTATGATTAGCAATTATATCCAATTTGAACATGTAACGCTAGTAGCAATAGATCGGTATAAGACTCATTATATTTATGAGTATCATCCAACGTTTCCGCTTAAAGAAGCAAAAACAAAAGCTTTCCTCACTTTTTTGACAGAATCTGGTAATTAAACTAATAGTTACAAAGTACTTTGTAACTCTGTAACGATCTTACTCTGTCACTTCTTTTACTTAACTCTTTTCAATAAAACACCAAAGTGACCATCACAATTATGCTTATGTGGAAATGTTTGGTACGCTTTGCCATCTTCGGCTAATACTTCTTCAGGAACAAAATCTTCAAGCGACTGAAGCTCAAAGTTGTCATCCATTTTGTCGAGCAATTTATGGATTTGGTCCATGTTCTCTTCCGGCTCGAGCGAACAAGTGCTATACACCAATCTCCCGCCAAGTTTAACCATGTTTGCAGCTTCTTCAAGTAATTTCTCTTGAAGTTCAACCGCATTTTTCAAACCTTGTTCGTCTCTTCTCCAACGAAGATCTGCTCTTTTGCTCAAAACACCGGTTCCTGTACAAGGAGCATCCAGAAGAACGGCATCAGCTAATGGAAGAGATAATTCAAGAATATCTCCACGCCTGATCTTGATGTTTTCAGCTCCAAAGTTGAGTGCGTTTTCTGCAAGCAATTCTAATCGCTCTGCAGAAATATCGACAGAAAGAATATCACTTTTTGCTTCAGTAAGATCTGCAATCATAATTGATTTAGTTCCGGGAGCGGCACACAAATCATAAATTTTTTCATCAGGCTGAGGATCTAAGATAAATGGAGCAAATCCGGCAGCGAGATCTTGTACGTGGCATAATCCTTTAGTAAACAATCCCTTCTCAATGAATGGCTGAACAGAATCAACTTTATAGAAATTCGGAAGCCAATCGCTTGCTTCATAATCAATGCCCATTTTGTCCATACGAAGCTCGAAATTTTCCGGCTTGGTACGAATGGTGTTTACACGAACATAATAATTTGGGCGACTGTTATTTGCCTGGTACAATTGAAACGCTTCCCGTTCTCCGAAACGCTTATTCCATCTTGCAACTAACCATTCAGGATGCGAAAAGGTAGTAGCAACTAATTTAGTTCTGTCTTTGAATGCGGGTTTAGGCATTCCATTTTCTTCACGCTGCATGTTTCTGAGAATTGCATTAACCAAATCTCCGGTTTTAGAACCAAGCATGTATTTTGCAATTTCAACGGCTTCGTTAATTGCGGCATAGTCAGGAGTGCTGTCCATGAACAGCATATCGTAAATTGCCAAACGAAGGATATTTTTCAATTCCGGCTTCATCTCATCAATGCCTACTGAGGAGAAATGATCAATCAGAAAATCCAGATAACTTCTTTTGCGAAGTATGCTCTGTACGTACTCTCTGACCTGAGCTTTTTCACGAGTATCTAACTCATTGGCTAATGAATAGTCTAGGTTTTTTTCACGGTCGAATTCGATTAGAATTTCAACGCTTACTGATCGTGCTGATAAATCGGGTTCCAAAGTGCTCAGGATTTTAAAATTGATGTTAGGTGCTTATAAAAAAAGGTGATCTAGCCACCTTAATTGCATAACTGCGTCAAATAAAAACAAGCTGGTTTTCGCCGGCTTGCCGAATCAGTAAAGATAAAATAATAAGAGGGGAGTTGCTAATGCTTCTTTTTATATAAATAGAGTTTAATCTATGGAATTTCGAAACGCGAGTCTTTTTTTCTGGGTATAAAAAATCCTTTAATACAATTGGTGTTTCGAATACAAATTTGAATATGATTTTTTTCCTTAAATCCTGCATTTGGGTAAAGATCTTGTCCTTCAAAAAAGACACTTCTTACGGAATCAAAAGCATGTTTATTATTCTCAAGGTTAAATTTATGTAGCGCTTCAATTACTGCACAATCTAATTCCCTAATTAGGAGATCATTTTCTTCTTCAAATGGTCTTTTATTGATTGGAAGGTCAGATTCTTCGACAGTTTCTGAAATTAATTCATATCCTACTTTCATCAATTCAAGATTTTTAGAATCTAATAAATCGAGACAATAACCTAAATCTAAGACAGCACCAAGAACGGCTGGTCTTTCAATTTTTTGATTTTCTGAACGAGGATTATTTTTAAGTTTCTTAGCGTATTCTAAAGCTCTATCCGGATTATTTTCCCAAAAGTAAATGCCATGCCCAAGCCAGCCATAAGAATTATGACTTTTCTTTAAATCAGAACTTTGATTTATTACGCTATTTAGAACTTTTTCATCACACCCATGAAAGCCAAGAACTAAGCCAGTTCTTTTGGAATACATAAGTTCCGGTAGTTTTTGGTAAGATTACCTTTTTCGGTAATTATTCCCACGTCTTTGAGAAATTTGCGTGATGATTCCTTTGAAGAAGTCACTTCTTTTTTATAAGCTCGTAATTCTTGAAGTAAAATTTTTCTTTCGTGATCGTGCATTATACTTATATCTGATTATCTAGTTAAGATAACTTTTGCAAATATAGATTACAACTTTGTGATAGTATTTACATTTCACTCATCTATAAAGGAGCTTAATCAGAATTTCATCTATCAATTCGTATCTTTGATTTATGTTCAAAGTTCAAAACACAATACTTACCGAAGAAATTGCGACTACGAAATTTGCCTGCGATCTGCCAAGATGCAAAGGAGCTTGTTGTGTAGTTGGAGACGCCGGAGCTCCGGTTGTAAAAGAAGAGATTCCGGTATTACACAAAGCTTACAGATTATTGAAAGATGAATTGCGCCCTGAAGCTGTTGAAGTTGCTGATAGGGAAGGAGTGGTGATTGGTAGTGAGAAAGTGGGATATGAAATTGCTTGTGTAAATGAAGCGGAATGTATTTTTGTGAAATACGATGAAAAGGAGGTGGCTTATTGTTCCATACAAAAAGCCTATTTTGAAGGTCGGTTTAATTGGGAAAAACCACTCAGCTGTCATTTATTTCCGGTTCGATTAAAAAAGATCGCTGATTTTGATTACGCCAATTTTGAATATGTGGATAGCCTCTGCTCTGCGGCTTGTGATAAAGGAAGTAAAGAAGGAATTTACCTGTCCGATTTTCTGGAAAAGCCACTAACTCGGAGATACGGTGAAGATTGGTACGATGAATTTAAAGCTACGTGTAACTATATCAGGGAGCGGGAAGTAAAATAGATATGCTTCGTAATCAACAAAATATTAGCCAAAAACAGCAACTTGGGCAGCAGCAGAAACTATCGCCGCAGCAGCTTCAGTTTATTAAGTTGCTTCAACTTCCAACCATTGCTTTAGAGCAACGAATTAAGGAAGAGCTGGAATTGAATCCAATTTTAGAAGAAGCTGAACCGGGAGAAAATCTTCAAGAACGCTTGGATGTTGAAGAGGAAAAACCTCAATCAGAAGAAAAAAAAGAAGGACTTGAAACCCTAGAAGAACATGAAGTAGATTGGGATGAATATGATTCCAATACAGAATATGAGGGCGAATCATATTCAATGCCCACTCACCCGGATATGCAGGAATGGCAAGACTTGCCTGATCCATATCATGCTTCATTACTGGAAGAGCTCGAAAACCAAGTTGCATTGCTGGATCTTACAGAGGAAGAACAATTAATTTCAGATCAAATTCTTGGGTCTTTGGATGAAGACGGTTATTTCCGAAGAGAACTGGAGGCGGTAGCTGACAATATCGCTTTTAATCAAAGTATTTATGTTGAAGTAGAAGATGTTGAAAGAATCAGAAAGCAAATACAATTATTAGATCCGGTTGGCATTGCTTCTACAAGTTTGCAGGATTGTTTATTGATTCAAATAGAACAGACTTCAAAGGATTTGAATGGAAGAGAGCTTGCTTTAAAAATAGTAAGTGATGCCTGGCAAGCTTTTGAAAAGAAGCATTTTAATAAGCTGATTCAAAAATTCAACGTTACGGAAGATGAACTTAAAGATGCATTTGATGTAATTCGTGGAATGGATCCCCGGCCGGGTTCGGTAGGAACCGGTATGGAAGAATCTCAGAATTATATTGAACCGGACTTCGAAGTATATTGGAGAAATACGGACGAAACCGATTATGAAAAAGGAGAATTTCTAATAAATCTGAATCAAAGAAATTCACCTTCGCTTAGGATATCTCCAGATTACAAACAGATGTGGGATGACATAAAAGAGAAGAGAGAAAAACCTGATCAACAGACACAAAACTTCATAAAAGGTAAGATTGATTCAGCAAATTGGTTTATTGAATCTATCAAGCAACGCCAGAATACTTTGATGAATGTAGTAAAGACGATGGTTGCTCTTCAGGAAGATTTCTTTAAGTATGGCGACAGTTTGAAACCCATGATTTTGAAAGACATTGCAGAACGAATCGGGATGGATATTTCTACCATCTCCCGAGTGGTGAACGGAAAATATGTGCAAACTAATTTTGGAGTATATGAACTCAAATATTTCTTCAATGAAGCATTAGAAACAGAAAGTGGGGAAGAAGTATCAAACAGAGAAGTCAAGAATTCTCTTCAAGAGATCATCAATCAAGAAGACAAACGTAATCCATTAAGTGACCAACACTTAGCTGAAAAGCTTAACGAGCTTGGCTACAAAGTAGCACGCCGAACGGTGAGTAAATACAGAGAGCAACTGAACGAGCCGGTGGCAAGGTTAAGAAAACAAATATGATCACTGATTGCGCTGATTTTTTGATTTACGCTGATGAAAATCATCTTCAATCAATAAATAAGAAGTTCAGGTACGTAAGACCTCTTTGGAGGTTTGCTCCAGATACTCTCAACTTCAAATAGGCTCGGAAATAAATTACTGGAAAGCTGAGATTTCACGGAAACAGATTTGATTACTGATGGACTGATTTAGATAACCGATTGCTCTGTCTTTTTGATTATGCTGATGTAATCATCAACGAAAATCATCTTCAATCAATAAATCAGTGATCTAATACTCTTGGCTCTTAAAAATAGCCTTAAATTTTTGGAGAGAAGAACCATCTTCAGTTAAAGAGTAAACGAAATCGTTGTTATCGATATGTTGAATATTTCCTATGACGGTAGTTCCGCCTTGATTTTCATAGGAATAAAGTAGTTTGCCGGAGCTATCAAAAATATCGAGGGAATTGGCGTATTCAAGATTTGCAACATCATTACCATTCATTCGGTTCTTTGCATACTCATTAGAATCTTTAATATTGGTTGGCCATTGTACTTTTGTAATAATGTATCCATTACTTAAAACACCAACCGGATCTAAACCACCCATTCCCATAATCATTACTCCTCCATTACTTTCAGCTATTCCCGGAGGTAATATTTTCTCAAAATCTCTCCTGATAGATTTAACTAAATCTCCATTCAAAGCGTAAATATTTAGCGTGTAATCAGTTAAGTGTCCCGCTATCAATGTTCCTTCATGCAATAAAGCTCCGGCGCTGGAACTTACACTTTGATTTACCTCGACTTCGTTGGCATAGTAAAAGCGAAATTTGTTAAGCACGTGTACAGAATCATCGGTTAATTCAACGGTCAAAATATCATCTGCCAGCGCTCCCCAAACTACAGATCTCATAATAAATGTACCTTCATCTGTGATTCCTTTGATTGATCCAAAATTAATTCCTTTTGATAAAGTAGTGCTGGAAATAAAGTTTCCTTGAAGATCAAAAGCGTCAATTCTGGCTCCCGATAAATTAGTTAAGTAAATAAAACCATCGTGATAAGCCATACTATACACATTTTCGAAATCTCCGGGACCACGACCTTTTTGTCCGGTAACAAAACGAAGTTCTCCGTTGGGATTTAAAGAAACCATTTTTCCCTGCTGAGAATCAACAAAGTACATATTGCCTCTGTCATCAACAGTAAATGCGCTGATTCTACTAATAATCAGATCGTCATTAAAGCTCAGATCTATGCTCTTAATTAACTCAAACTTTACGGGTGGATTTTCATTATTCTGGAACTCACCGTATCCAGAGTTTTCAACTATTAGTGAGGATTTATTTGTTTCTTTTTTACCCTCGTCAAAACAAGAAAGGAAAAATATAAGGAGTAGAAGAGCCAGTTTTTGTAGATGCATTTCTATAAATTTAACAAATTGGAATTGGTTGTAAAATGGAAAAAATTAATCAAGATTAAAACGAATAATTTTTCAACCACAGTCTATCTTAAATAGTTGTCATGATAATCGTTGCTATGAAATCATCATAACTCAGCTTACGAGTTGTGGGTGGTAAGTCGTTCCAATGCTGAGCGTATGGAACGAGGGAAACAGCCAGAGAGAGTTCTATCAGCCGTGCAAAGTTTGTTTATCGTAATATTCTCCGTCATCCCTCGGGCGAATGCAGAGGATCAGGATTGTGAAGAAAGTAACTTAGTTTTAACATCAATCCAGATCTCCTGCATTCGCGTGGAGATGACTGTGAGTTTGTATAAAGTTTCCCTCTCAAACCAGCGACAATCTGCCTGATCCGCTAACTCTGCGTTCCAAACCAAGCGTGTGGAACGAGGGAAACATCCAACCCAAAAGTAAATTCGAACTTTGAACCGAAGGAATGCCCTTGGCAGA
>CAXBHO010000083.1:0-18200 GCA_963975485.1 uncultured Balneola sp.
GAACAGGCTATCCGATAGCTTTTAACCGACAAATGAACATTGACGCTACACTAGTGTCTTCTGAAAAGTACTTATCGTTCCTTTATGAATAAAAAACAGCGCACTTTACCTCAATCAATTCTAAAGATCTCATTCTCTCAGGAATAGAATCAAAGTCAGTTACTTCCGCTCCTACCCAATAGGTAAATCTAATTTCTGGATTAAATTCTGAATAGATAAACAGTTCATCATAGATTTGGATAGAATACTTCTCTGGACCAATTTTTTTTGGAGGGAGAATTTTCAGATCCGATTTCATAAGTTTTAGAATAGAACTAATGTGTTATTGATAGCCTTCATTAGCGCAGGTTCTACGGACTGTTCTTCAGCATAACTATCCCATTCAGAAACTACTTCTCTTATCTCATCCAAAATTCTAGGAGCTTTCTTCACATTCATTTGATAGGCTACGTCCAAAAGATCTTGGCGGGTTATATCAGAGCGTTTACCATTCACACTCAAAGAATGTTGGCTCACCCATTGACTTCCCGGGCGATAAGCGTGACAAACATCATAAGCAGGAGCCAGTTTCCAAACCCCATCTTTGTTCATCATGAAGGCAAAATTTTTGGTGTGATCATCGCAATTCCTGCTCATCACATTGAAAGCCATACGCCGATACATTTGCTCTGCCTGTGGATAAGATAGACGTAGCATTCTCATGGTTTCAAATAGCTGTTCGTAGGTGTATTGCAGTACATTATTGAAATCAAAATGACGGAGCGCACAAAATGTCTGGACATGTATTTTTTCGCCATCTTTTGTTCGGTCAAAACGCTTAGTCATAAAATGCGCTCGATCATTTTCTTCGAGTAATCGAGATTCCATCATTTCTAAACCGGCATCTTTAGCCATTTTATAATAAGCCATTTCTACTCTTCCATATCCACTTGAGGCACCGAATTGTTTATCCGTCACTCCGTCAAATTTGATTAGCCAGTGTTCGAATCCTTCGGGAGCAAAATACTGTCCACTTCTGATTTCTTCCGTCTCTTCATTAAATGCGATTACTGCTTTCGCTCTGGCTCCCCCTGCTGAGGTACCAATTTTTAGGATATCAAAAAAGGCGCGCTTTTCGTCTCTGTCGCCTGAAAGGGAGAAATCTTTACGTTTGGTAAGAATTTTTTCCGCAACGGCGATAAGTGTGTCAATTTCAAGATTTTTTGAGACACTTCCTGAACCGCCCTGAGCAGGTTCAATTTCTAAAGCACCCATTCCTCTTTTTCCAATAAAACAGAGTGTTTCTACCGGATTTAAACTATCTGTTGGGCGCCCCTGAGTAGTGAGCCAAGTATTGATTAATGCGTTCCCATAATGATCAGGTAGAATATCAGCCAGCAAGCCCGGCAATCCTTTAAAAGTTTCGTTTCCTTTTAGCTCAGGAAAGCTAAATATTCGTTTTCGAGCATTTTGTATGGGTAACTTAATAGGGGAGAGGTTCAGATTTGTATCCAGAAAAGAGGGCTCATACTCGAACGAACCAATATTGGACTCAGAATCCCAAGCCACGGCACCAACTCGTTTTCCCCAGATGTTTATGTAAGCTGTAGTGATCATTACCAGTCAACTTCCGGTTCTTCGACTTCATATGCGCTTTTGGATGCACGCTTCCGTTCATTTTCATTCTTTTTAGCAAGCTCGAGTGGGCTAATTTGTTGTTGAATAGTGAACGCATCCAAAACATGTAAAAGATCCAGGGCTCTAAGTATTTGAATAAAGGTGATCATGTTTACACGAGTTCCTCGTTCGAATTCGCTAAGTGTAGAACGATTAATGTTAGCTTTCTCAGCCAGATCTGCTTGGGTAATGTTTTGCTCTAAGCGATGATGTTTTATAAAAGCGCCTAATGCTTCTATAATTGCTGAATCGCTTGCGACACTCCAGTTTATGTTAGATAAATCCATCATTAACTATTATTCTTTATAATAATGTATGTTTTTTCTAACAAAATTTCATAAAAAAGAATAACTTATTTCTCTCTTCGGAAATAGAATTGCTAAGAATATATCAGAGAAATAATTTATAATGTATAAAGTATACATCATTAACCTTTAAATACTATAATAATGTCGGAAATAAACAACTAAATAAATTTTTCTATATAATTTATCAAAGACTGTGAATTGTGACAAAAAAGTACACACTTCTTAAAAATGAGTAGAGAGTCAAAACAAATAAATATTTCATAATCATTATTTGTTTAAAATAGCTGTATCTTTAAGGCTTGCTGGTTTTCGGGAAATACTCCCCTATCGGCTTTAATTATCATTTTATTAACACAATGTCACAAGACCTTAGAAATATCGCCATAATCGCTCACGTAGATCATGGCAAAACCACACTTGTAGATCAAATTTTAAAGCAGAGTGGAACATTCAGAGAGAATCAGGAAATTGAAGATCGGGTAATGGATTCCGGAGATCTGGAGAAAGAACGTGGAATTACCATCAGCTCTAAAAACACAGCGGTACACTGGAAAGGAACTAAGATCAATATTGTGGACACTCCCGGTCACGCCGATTTTGGTGGTGAAGTTGAACGGGTTTTAAAAATGGTGAATGGAGTGATTTTATTAGTGGATGCTGCTGAAGGTCCACTTCCTCAAACAAAATTTGTACTTAGGAAATCACTTAGCCTTGGATACAAACCGATAGTTTTGATCAATAAAATTGATCGTAAAGACGCCCGCCCTGATGCCGTATTAGATGAGATTTTTGACTTATTTGTAATGTTAGATGCTACCAATGAGCAATTGGATTTTCCTGTACTTTAC
Source organism: uncultured Balneola sp. (assembly GCA_963975485.1). Lineage (GTDB taxonomy): Bacteria > Bacteroidota > Rhodothermia > Balneolales > Balneolaceae > Balneola. The sequence continues at coordinate 2,813 of CAXBHO010000083.1, forward strand.
GCAGTAGCGAGAGACGGAATAGCGAAGCATGAGCTAGAAGATGAAAGCGAAAGCTTAGCTCCATTGATGGATACGATTGTATCTCATGTACCCGCACCAGCTCAACCGGTAGATGAGACATTCAAAATGTTAGTAAGTAGTATAGAATGGAATGATTATGTGGGTCGTATTGCGGTTGGCAGAATCGAGCAGGGAACCGTTAAGCTTAATCAAGAAGTAGCACTGGTTAGCGGAAAAGGCAATCAAAAAATGAAAGGTCGTGCTACCAAATTATTTAGTTTTAATGGATTACAGCGTGAGCCAATTGAAGAAGGTTTTGCAGGCGATATAGTTGCATTAGCCGGATACGATTCTGTAAACATCGGCGATACGTTAACGGCTGCTAGTGATCCAACGCCACTTGAGTATGTAGATCTTGATAAGCCAACCATTGCCATGTATTTCAGAGTAAACAACTCTCCGTTTGCAGGATTGGAAGGTAAGTTTGTGACTTCAAATCAAATCAAAGATCGTCTGGAACGTGAAGTGAGAACTAATGTTGCGATGCGTGTAGAACCGACGGATAGTCCTGATGTGTTTAAAGTTTCAGGGCGTGGAGAATTACAAATGGCGATTCTTATTGAAACCATGAGAAGGGAAGGTTTTGAATTTTCAGTATCCAGACCGGAAGTGTTATTTCAGGAAATTGACGATGTAATTCATGAGCCGGTGGAAGAAGTAATAGTTGATGTACAAACCGATTACAGCAACAAAGTGATCGACAATCTTCAAAAGCGTAAAGGTATTATGCAAGGGATGAGTCAGGAAGGTGAAAATAACCGAATCGAATTTCGTGTTCCTTCCCGTGGATTAATTGGTTTCCGTGGAGAGATGTTAACGGAAACCCGTGGTACCGGAATTATGCATCAGCAGTTTGATGGTTACGAGCCTTATGCAGGTGAAATTCCGGGAAGAACACGGGGCGCTTTAATTTCTTTAGAAAAGGGAGATGTAACCGGTTATGCATTAGAAGGGGTACAGGATCGCGGAACATTTTTTGTGGAACCCGGAGATTCAGTGTACATGGGAATGGTGGTAGGTATAAATAATCGAAGCGATGATATGGTAGTTAATGTGGCCAAGAAAAAAGCACTAACTAATCACCGTGCTTCCATAACCGCAGATTCCATTAAGATTTCCCAAGCTAAGAAAATGAGTCTGGAAGAATGTATTGAGTTTATTGGCAATGATGAACTTCTTGAAGTAACGCCGGAAAGCTTGAGAGTTCGGAAAAAACATCTGGACCACAACGAAAGAAAAAGAGAAGAGAAGAAGAAAGCAGGGGTATAAGACCGGTTTTCGTTTAAACATAGATGTTACAAAATCAGGTTTATCTCAATACGGTACTTTTGATTTTGGAATATCTGTTGCAGATGCATTCCCTTCCTGAAGTCTTAGAGCCTGAAGAAAATCTTTATTAGTAACCGTACAACCTTGGCATGCATATTTTACTTCGCCTTCTACAACAGCTGTTCTTAACACGACCTCATACTGTCCTATAGGTCTTGGTTTCCCTTCCTCAGAGTTACAATAATCACAAAATTTTACTGATTTACCCATCAAAATTGTTCATTTTATAATCTTTAAAGTATCAACTTTTAGTACTTCTAAATAAAGTAGTTCAAAGCTCCCCAAAATTTTAAAACTATAGAATTATTGTAGATACTTTTTACTAAACCGTTCTAATAATAAACTGAATAATTTCAATAAAAGAAAGAAATAAATTTAATTAACCGAATTAATAGTGCAACTGTTTTTAAAAATTATGCAACAGTGTAAGTTGGTAAATAATTATAAAATATGGTTTATAAAAAAAATAAGGCGAAGCAGGGGCAGAATCACAAGGTGAATTACGCCAAGTCTCATTTTATCGCGAAGAAAAAAACAAGGTTTACTAGTGTAAAGTCAATGTTCAGATGTCGTAAAACACTTGTCAGCTTTTAAACTAAATGGTTTACGTAAAGTTACAATAGCCTAAAAACCTAACACCCTGAGTTCCCACAAAGTGATGCCCTCGGATGCTTCTAACTTAGGCTAAAAATAACGCCACCTCTCAAGTCAGACAAGGGGTTGCAACCCCTTGTCTGACTTATGGAGGTTTTTATTTCTCACTTTCAGCCAAGCATTGAGTTCATCGATCTGTTCCTCCTTCCAATAAATTTGACACAGCTTTTCTAATTCAGGTTAACAGAGCTACGACAATTCATGACTGACGCTACACTAGTGTAAAGTCAATGTTCAGATGTCGTAATACTGACGAGGGATTGAGAAAGAATTTGCTTGATTTGCAGGATTAACTCCGAGCCTTATTTCATTATTCGTAAATAGAAAAACTTTGAAAATTGACACATTCCTAATTAAAACCTATTCCCCAAAACTCCCTGCCGCACCCGGAAATACAACCGGACTTTCGAATCCTTCTTTAGAAACTGACGCCACTCCGAATAAGTAATTGTCAATCACTACATTTTCAAGCGTATGTTTGGTTTTATCAGCCGTCACAAATACACTTTTCTCCCATTGGTTTGAATCGGTTAATCTCCAATAGATTTTATATCCAGCCAGTTGAGGGTTTTGTTCTGCATCCAGAGCATCCCATAATAATGTTGTGCTTGGGCGAACCGCTCCTTGAATTTGCACATTTACCGGAGGATTCGGCGCCCAAGCCATTCCCGCCATCGTAACCGCATTCAACCCGGTAAGTTTTGCTGCGTAATCAAAATCTACGCCATCAATAGTGTCGCCATATTTTATTCCATCTTCGGTACGTAGATTTTGATGCTGCATCACATAATTTTCGTTCGTCTCCATAATTCTAACTCCGGGATAACCTACGGCATTAAACGGACGATGATGACCACCACGCCCAAAACGATCCAAACGATAAATCATCATTACATCCAAATTTGGGATATACATATCTGCCATTTTATCTACATAACGAGCTACATTTCTGGAAGGAGAATCAACTTCGCCACCGGTGAATCTACGAACCCTGGCTTCTTGTTCCGTTTCAACATCTCTGGTTCCTTCTGAGAAAACACGAGCAGTTGTGTTATTTATTACGCCATTGATTCCCTTGATATTTCCAATCATGTCATTATTTAAAACTGCCTTAATTCTCCAGCCTTTCTCTTTTGCATAATCCGCTAAAATCTTGCCCCCAAACAACCCTTGTTCTTCTCCTGATAAGCCTACGTACATGATAGAACCCTTAAATTCATACTGAGTTAAAATTCTTGCTGATTCAATAACACCTGCCATTCCTGAAGCGTTATCATTAGCTCCCGGAGAATCTGAAACGCTATCCAATGGATCTGAAACACGAGAATCGATATCCCCACTCATCATCACGAACCGATTTGGATCAGCCGTTCCTCTCTGTATAGCAACAACATTTACAATATTTACAGGGTCGGGAATTCTTCGTTGGCCCGAGATCACATCACTCACATAAAATACTTCTAAACACCCGTCGCAAGTGGCTGAAATTCTATCGAACTCACTTTTGATCCAACGTCTTGCTGCGCCAATTCCACGGTTATCAGAAACGGTATCAGATAATGTGTGTCTGGTTCCAAAATTTACCAGCGTTCGAATATCTTGTTCAATTCGTTCAGCTGATGGAGCAACTCCAATTTTATGAAGTTCCTCAGGCGTTATTGTTTGTGAGAGCGTTATTTCCGCAGTAAAAAATAAAACTGCAAAAATAGAGAGTGAATATCGAAGTAATTTCATGAGGATTCGGTTTGTTTAGAATTTTCTTCTTCTGTTTCAGCCGGCACATTATGCAAGCGGCTGTCCTGTTCAAAATACGCTTTTAGGTTTTCCTGAAACTGGATCTGTGCTTTTAGTCCCAGCCGATGACCAAAATATGCGCCGGTTCCACACGCAACCAAAAGCATTAGAATATAAACGGTTGGCGAAGTTGCCGCCCCACCCTGATACATGGTTACCCAAATTGCCGGAGGCAGAAATATAAAAATAGCGAATACATAAGGAGCTACAGTTGGTTCCTCTAATCTTCGCATAAACCTTCGGCTGGTAATTGTGACCATATTCATGTACACCAAGCCAAAAATGAAAAATAGAGATGTACCTAGAGCAGTTCCGTTATTTACTCTTGGCAAAAGATCTGAGGTGAGCAATGTAAATGCTCCGGAAATTATTAGTATTCCTGATAGATAGAATATGAAGCGAGGAAGATTATCCAATGTGATAGTTAGTTTTTGATTTAGTTTGTATGAGAGTACAGAATATTGATTGAAAAATCTATTTTTGAAGCCAACTTAGAGGATTTTGGTAATCCTTGTGGCGTACTGCAAAAAATAAATTCTCACTTAGTGTAGATTGTTGAACACCGGAAAGCCCAATTAAATCGCCGGAATTTAGAATATCATTTTTCTGAACATCAATGCGGCTCAAATTTCCATAAAAGGTATAATAGCTTCCGTGCTTTACACCAACTACATCGCCATATCCTGTAATTGAAACTATTTGAAATACATACCCATCAGCAACAACCTTTACAGGCGCCGCAGGATCAGCTACAATATTTACTCCCAAATATTCTGTAACCGTTCCGTAAATCGGGTTTCTTGTCCGCCCAAAATTCTTTGAAACCGTTTTACTGTTTACCGGCCAAGGAAGGGTTCCTTTTGATGCAACAAAAACTCGTTCGTTATCCAAAAGTATTTCATTGCTAACTGCTGCATCTTTTACAAAAGACTTAGAGTATTTTGCTACTTCTCTGTTTCTTAGATTTTCATCTGCAATTTGTCGAGCTCTGGCTAATTTCACCAATCGTTCGTTTTCTAATTCCTGAATTCGCTCTGCATCTTCAATCAAACTTGAAAATGCATTTTGCAACGCCTCTTTCTGTTCTCGGCTTTTTGTGAGCTCAGCAACGAGATCAGATTTTTGGTTTCTGATGGTTTCCACAGTTTGCTTTTGTTGAGACCGTTGGCCATTTAGAACCTGCTTTTCTTGTTGAATTTCTTGCAAAACGATCTGATTTCGGTTCAAACTCTGCCTCAAGTCTATCTGAATTTGATCCAATTCATCTTTGCGTCTGCGAATTTGTTCAGCTTGCTTTGCCTTTTGTTCTTCAAACTTTTTTAAATACTGAGCACGAATCAACATTTGATTGAATGAGCTTGAAGTGAGTAGCATTTCTAAATTTGAAGTACGGCTATTTTTATAGGCGAATAGAAGAATCTTTTTATAACTATCGATCAGCACTTTCAATTCTTTTTGCCGAGCTTCAATCTCTGTTTCTGTTAAACTTATTTCCTCCTCGATTTGCTGCTGTTCTGTACTCAGGTTTTCAATTTTATCGTCCTGTAAAGCAATCAAACTATTAAAATTCTCATATTGTTTAAACGATCTGTTAAATTTTGCTTCCGCCTCAGCTACTCTTTTTTGATAGGATTTTATCCGAGCATCCAGCACATTTATTTCTGCTCTGGTATTATTCTGTTTCGCAAGTATATCTTTTCGTTTTTCTTCGTACGTCTGCCCATACAATGATGTAATACCACAGAACACAAATAAGCCAAGAAAAATCAATAATCGAGTCTTCATAATCTTTCAATTTTAATGTCATCAGGTATTACAAGTTCCAGATCGAGATTCTCCGGATTTACTTCCAGAGATCGAATCTGAAATACAACCTGAGAGTTTCTGTCTGCGCTTAATATGGTAATTTTTCTCGGCAAAGTGTAGCCATCAATAGTTCCATAACTTTCGTAAGTAAGCGAAGAATACGGAAGACCCGAAGAACGCGCTTGTTCTACATATCTAACTGTTCCGTCTTTTTTATTGATGCGAGCAATTCCCTTGTTATAAAACCCAAGTACATATTCTGTATCAGACTGTAGAATCTGTTCTACATCTTTAGCTTCTATTTTAAAATTCATAAGGTCAAGCAAGTTTACTGACGCAAGTTCATTCAGATTGGTCATTCTTCCATTTTGGATAGACACTTTTTCCGCATACTTATCAATTTTGTTGTAGATAAGGATGGAATCTGCATCTACTAACATACTTCCACCTGTGATTCCAATTCTGTTCTTAAATGTCAGCAAGCTTAATGAAGTGTCTGTATCAAAATCTATGGTAATACGATCACTGTTTCCCGGTTCGCTTACAATAGCTCTTCCCTTTCCTTTTGCAGATACCAGATCTCTGGAGTAATCTGGAATTTTAGCGATAACCTCAGATAATGGAATATTCACCTTATAAAGTTTTTCCTCAGTTGTCAGTTTTTTCGAGGAGGTACAAGAAACAATCAAAAATAAAGAACTAACAAGTAGATATTTGAGCGAGCTCATTCCCATGATCATTGAATTTTATCTTTTAGATGAGTTCTTGTGGTGTCTTTTTCCAGTGCTTGTTTCCACATTTTTTTGGCTTCGGAAAGATTGCCCAGTTTCTCATACACATCCCCCAAATGTTCTAGCACTTCCCCACTTGCTACTGTAGAATCCAGATCTATGGAAGCTTTTATAAATCTACGTGCTTTCTCATATTCACCAAGTTTATAAAATATCCAACCCATGGTATCCAGATAGGCGGCGTTTTCCGGTTCCAGTTCCATTGCTTTTAATGCTAATTCCTTAGCTCTTTCCAGCTTTTCTTCACGCAGTGAAAGATTGTACGCATAATTGTTCATGGCATTGTGATTCTCGGAATCATATCTAAGCGCAAGTTCATAGGCTCGATCTGCTTCTTCTGAATTACCCAGATTGCTTTGAGCATCTCCTAAAGTAGAATACACTACCGATTTAAACGGCTTTCTGCCCGGTGCGCGGGATGCTCTCTCCAACCAAGTAACAGCTTCTTCGTTTTTATTGGTGAGCATATACGCTGAGCCAATAAAAAACTGTATAAAAGAATCGTCAGGCACATTTTCATCTGCTTTTTGTCCGACTTCAATAGCTTCTTCTAATCTGTTTTCGCTTAACAACAATTGCAGCCTCAAGCGCCACGCAATATCATCTTGCGGTAAAAGCTTATTTCCTCTTTCAAGCTTTGAAATTGCTTTTTCGATTTCATTATTCTGAGCGTAGTATTGGCCAGCAAGAGTAAATGCAGGTCCATATCCCGGAGAAGCTTCTGTGTAGGTTTCCAACGCCCAACCTGTTTCTCTTTTCAACTGTTGGTTTAGCGGACTTTCTTGTTGCTTGGCATATAAAAACTGAGCTACTCTTAATTTATTTTCCGGCAATATCACTTTATCAGCTAAAAAAGTGCGTATTAATGTTCCTGCGCTATCCCATTTTTGATCTTTAATGTAAATTCCTGCAAGATTTATCAAAGATTGAGGATCACGTGCATTTCTATTCAACGCCTCTATGAGGACTTCTTTAGCATTCCTTTCTTTTCCTGAATTCGCATAGTATTCACTTAGAATATTCAACGTATTTAAATTATCAGGATCTATTTCTCTTAGAAGTTCAAGCTGTGTAATCGCTGAATCTCTTACGCCCAGGGCTTCAAAATTTCTAAATTTCAATAGATAAATTGAACGTTGAGGGCCTGTTAATTTCAGAGCCTGATCTAACACCTGATTACTTTTCAGATATTCACCATAGTCTTTGTACGTATCTGCCAACATAAAGAGAGCATCGTAATCATTTGGATGGTACTCAAGAAGTGTTTTTAATTCTTCCAGCGTTGCAGTGTTTTCTCCGGCTGCTCTGTAAATCCGAGCTAGCTTCAGTCGGTACCATTTATTATCTGGAGCTTGTTTAACAGCTTGTTTTCCGTAATATGCAGCATTTGGCAAATCAGTTTGTGCAAAGTATGAATCTGAGATTGCGAAATTAATACCAGCCTCAGAGCCCAACAGTTTTCGGGCTTCTAACAGTAGTTGAATAGATCGGTCGTATTCCTGATTCTCATAAGCCTCCAAACCCTGAACGTATATTTGAGTGCCTGAAACTTTGGCTCTGGGCTGAACTTGTGCCATAACAGAAATTGAACTTCCTGTAATACCAATTAGTACTATGTATATAAATTTTTTCATCGCTTTTCTTAACGTGAAGTATAACGGGAAAGTGCGATTTATGCTGAATTGATTACAGAGTTTTTAATAACCGCCTTCAGCGGAATTAAAAATGTAGAATTAAGGATTAAGAATTAGAAGTTTTTGTACAGATTTTTAATCCTTAATTTTTTAATTCTCCATTCAGTATTACTATCCAAGCTCTTCTTTTTGTACATTCCACTTGTTAGCAAAATCAGCTTAAAGGATGTCAGAAAACTACCGCGCACTTACCAGAAAATACCGCCCACAAAATTTTGAGGATATTGTTTCTCAGGACCATGTGAGCTCTACTTTGATGAACGCGATCAAACAAAATCGTTTATCGCATGCTTATATGTTTTGCGGCCCCCGTGGAGTTGGTAAAACAACTATGGCTCGTGTGCTTGCCAGAACCATCAATGAAATTGACAGCAGCGTAGATGGCGAATCTCTGAACCAAACGCTGAACATTGTTGAGATGGATGCGGCTTCCAACAATAAAGTTGATGACGTTCATCATTTACGGGAAACTGTTCGTATTCCTCCGCAAAATGGACGCTATAAAGTGTATATCGTGGATGAGGTTCATATGCTTTCGAAAGCGGCTTTTAATGCCCTTTTGAAAACATTGGAAGAGCCACCTGAGCATGCTATTTTTATTTTTGCGACTACAGAACCGCACAAAGTCCTTCCTACTATTTTATCTCGTGTACAGCGGTTCGATTTCAAGCGTATTGCCGTTGATGAGATTGTTCGGCGTCTCAGAAAGATTTCAGTGGATGAAAATATTTCTATTGATGAGGAATCTTTACACGTAATCGCTAAGAAAGCAGACGGAGCACTTCGTGATGCGTTAGGATTGATGGATCAAGCAATTGCTTTTTGTGGCGACACAATCACTCACAATGAATTGCTTCAAGCACTGAATGTTGTTGGTACCGATCGTTTATTCCAGTTCATGAATTGTGTTAAAGAACACGATGCGGACAAAGGCTTGGAACTCATCAACACGCTGCTTCAGGAAGGGTATGATATTCAGGAATTTTTGATCGGACTTACTGAACACTTGAGAAACCTATACATTGCTCACCATAGTGAAAAGCTTTATATGGTTGAGGCTTCAGAAGACACAAAATCTAAGTACAAGCAATCTGCTCCTGATTTTTCTCGTGATGATTTAATGCGGATGCTTCATATTGTTTCAGAAGCACAGATCAAAATCAAAGATGCAAATCAGCCTAGAATTCAGTTTGAAATTACTTTACTCAAACTCATTCACATGGAGCGATCTGAGAATCTGGCTAAGCTTTTAGCAGATCTTGAAGAAGTAAAAAAAAACTCTAATAACTTAGAACGTTCTTCCTCAGAAAATAAAAAAGAGATTCCTTCAAAATCAGAAGCTTTACCTTCAGAACCTGTGGAGCAAAAAGAAGCTGAAAAAATACCTCCAGAAAATCCTGATCAGCCTCAAAAAGAAATTCAAGAGACCACGAATTCTTCAGATGAAGTGCCTGTGTCTGAAATAGAAGAAGAGGACGAGTTTGATCTTGGGAAACCTTCTTTAAAAACTCGTTTTTCCAATCCAGAGAAAACTCCTGCTGAGGTAAAAGCAGAAATTAAGGCTGAGGTTGTATCAAATGCTACTGCTTCAGAAACTAAATCTGTAAAAATTGAAGATGTACAGGAAGCTTGGCCGAAATTTATCGAATCCTTAAACGGATCTGTTTCTTCCATTCTTAAAATGCAGACCGAAAGAGCTTTACCGGTTCGATTGAAAGGCACAGAATTGTCATTAGCGTGTGACAACCAGCTGGCTAAAACCATGTTAGATGAGCAAGCCAAAGAATTGGCAGGAAAATTGCAGGAATGCATTGGCGTGATGCTTCGTTTTAATGTTGAGGTTTCACAAAAAACAAAGCAAACAACAGCTCGAAATCCATACGAACGGTTTAAGGAAATTCAACAAAAAGATCCCGTTGTTAGAAGTTTGGTTGAGCGGTTTGGTGCTGAACTCGAATATTAGATGGTAAATAGACCTAAGATTTTAGATATAAGGCATTAGACTTTTTTAAATGAAATTTAAATTAAATTTATAGTTATGAGTGATTTTAACATGGCCGACATGTTCGGCAAAGTTCAGGAAATGCAAGCTAAAATGCAGGAAAACCAAGCTAAATTAGCTGAGGTTACCGTGGAAGCTGAAGCTGGTGGCGGTATGGTAAAAGTAAAAGCCAACGGATTGCGACAAATTCTTTCCATTAAAATTGATGAAGATGTAATTGATCCCAGCGATAAAGAAATGCTTGAAGACTTGATTGTTGCCGGAGTAAACAAAGCGTTAGAAAAAGCAGACGATACTGCAAAAGCTCAGATGCAAGATGCATACAAAGGCATGATACCCGGCGGTATGGATCTCTCCAAATTTGGACTATAACAGAATTCAAAATGAAAAATTAAGAATGAAGAATTAGCTGGAAGCAATTCTCAATTTTTCATTCTTAATCCTTAATTCTCTTCATGCAGATAACCTCAGAGTATTTAGAACGGGCGATAGAACAGCTTGCCAAACTTCCCGGAACCGGAAGGAAATCAGCGCAGCGAATTGCTATTCATTTATTAAAACAGAATGACGAGTACGCCCTTCGCTTGGCTAATGCCATCATCGATCTGAAGAACAAAGTTACCCGTTGTAATATTTGCGGCAATGTGAGTGATACTGATCCCTGCTCCATCTGTGAAAATATGAAACGACAGAACGGCATCATTTGCGTAGTAGAAGAATTCAATGACGTTTATATCATTGAGAAAACGAATGAATTTCGAGGCAGATACCATGTGCTTGGTGGTGTGATCTCACCGATGGATAATATTGGACCCGATAACATTCGTATTCAGGAACTTCTTCAACGTGTAGGTGGCAATGAAGAGATAAAAGAAGTTATTTTGGCTTTAAATCCTGATGCTGAAGGCGAAGCCACTTCTTATTATATAAATAAACTTTTGCTTCCTTATGAAGTAACAGTCACACGAATTGCTTATGGAATCCCAATGGGAACCGAACTCGAATTTATAGATGAAGCTACATTAAGCAGGGCATTTGCCAGCAGAAATAGTTTTTAGAAATTATAAACCGCTAAGAATGCAAATCTGTAAAAGATCTAACTGACCTTCATTTAGCACAAGTTTTAACATATTTAAAATTATCAGACTGTAAATTAGGTCTCTTGATAAATTTTAATGTAAATCTTCTTAAAAAGGGATTTAAAAGAGTAGTAAATAAATTATAAATATGAATCTCTGCGGAACTTTGCGAACTCTGCGGTTACAAAAAAAGAACCATGAAAAGACTGTTCTCAATTTTTTTAATCTCGTTATTTCTAACATCGGTTTCTAATGCCCAAAGAACTTATTGGCAGCAGAAAGCTGATTACACAATGAATATCGATGTTAACACGGATGCCCATCAGTATAAAGGAACTCAAAAAATTGTTTATACAAATAATTCGCCTGACGAATTAACCCGAGTTTATTATCACTTATACTTTAATGCATTTCAGCCGGGAAGTATGATGGATGTCCGCTCCCGAACCATTGCCGATCCGGATCGAAGAGTTGGAGATCGCATTTCAAAGCTAAGCGAAGATGAAATAGGCTATCAAAAAGTGGGTTCTCTTAAACAAGATGGAAAAGACGTTAAATTTACTCACGATGGAACTATTCTTGTTGTTGAACTAAACAAGCCCATTAAACCGGGCGGAAAATCAACTTTTGAAATGGAATGGGAGGCACAAGTTCCTCTCCAAATTCGTCGTTCAGGTAGAGACAATGCAGAAGGCGTAGAATTTTCTATGAGCCAATGGTATCCAAAAATGGTAGAGTATGATTATACTGGTTGGAATCCAAATCCTTATATCGGTCGAGAATTTCATGGTATTTGGGGAGATTTTGATGTTAAGATCACTATCGATCAGAATTATGTTGTTGGTGGAACCGGAGTTCTACAAAATCCTAACCAAATAGGACATGGTTATGAAAAGCCCGGAACTAAACTCAACAGAAGAAAACCCGGAAAAATCACGTACCATTTTGTAGCTGAAAATGTAATCGATTTCTTCTGGGCTGCTGATCCTGATTTTATTCACACAACAGCACAAGTACCTAATGGTCCAAAACTTCATTTCTTCTATCAGGATAAAGTAAGCGAAAAAGCCACTGACGAAGAAAATGCTGCTTTCAAACAAAACTGGGAGCAACTTCCTGAGCTCACCATCAAAGGTTTTGAATATGCGAATAAACATTTCGGGAAATATCCGTATCCACAATTTTCTATTGTACAAGGTGGAGACGGTGGAATGGAATATCCAATGGGAACTCTGATCACAGGAGGTCGTTCTTTAGGCAGCTTGGTTGGGGTTACTGTTCATGAATTTTATCATAGCTGGTTCCAAGGCGTGTTAGCTACAAATGAAGCTCTTTACGCTTGGATGGACGAAGGTTTTACAAGTTTTGCTTCTGCTGAAACCATGCTACATATTTTTGACAGAGAATCAGAAACACCCTATGCCGGATCATACCGAGGTTATTACAGCATTGTGGAATCAGGATTAGAGGAACCCCTAACTACTCATGCAGATCACTTTACAACAAACCGCGCTTATGGCGCAGCAGCATATTCAAAAGGATCTGTATATCTTGCTCAGTTAAGCTACATCATTGGTGATGAAACTTTCCGCAAAGGAATGCTAAACTATTTCAACACGTGGAAAATGAAGCATCCCACTTCCAATGACTTCCTGCGTATCATGGAAAAAGAATCGGGGATGATCTTAGATTGGTATAACGAATATTTTGTGAATACCACTAAAACTATTGATTATGGGATTCGTGCTTTTGTTGGTGATGAAAATAAAACCGTGATTGAACTTGAACGAGTTGGTTTAATGCCGATGCCTATTGATATAGTTGTTGAATATACTGATGGTACTTCGGAGTTATTTTACATTCCTCTACGCATTATGCGCGGAGAAAAACCTGCGGAAAATGATATGAAAAGAACTGTTCTCGAAGATTGGCCATGGACAAATCCTACCTATACATTTAGCTTACCGGTTTCTGGTTCTTCGATCAAAACAGTAACCATTGATCCCAGCCAACGATTGGCAGATATCAATTCTTCTAACAATTCTTTTGATGTTCAGGGAATGATTAATAAATAAAAGTATTTTAAGGATGAAGCATCAAGCCAATGGTTTGATGCTTTTTTTTATATATAAAAGGCTTAAAAAAATATGTCAAATAAAGACTACGCAGCACTTTCTTTAAAAGCTCATAAAAAAGCTAAAGGGAAAATCTCCATTGAATCTAAAATGCCTTTGGAGACTAAAGACGATCTAAGTATCGCCTATACTCCCGGAGTGGCCGCACCGTGTTCGGAAATTGCAGAAGATGTTGAGAAGGCCTATGATTATACATCAAAAGGTAATTTGGTTGCCGTAGTTAGTGATGGTTCTGCTGTATTAGGTTTAGGAAATATTGGCCCTGAAGCGGCCCTTCCGGTTATGGAAGGAAAAGCAGTTTTGTTTAAAAAATTTGCACATATAGATGCTGTTCCTATTGTTTTAAATACACAGAAAACCGAAGAAATTATTGCTGCAGTTAAAGCAATTGCACCAACTTTTGGAGGTATTAATTTGGAAGATATTTCTGCACCTCGTTGTTTTGAAATTGAAGAACGTCTAAAAAAAGAATTAGATATTCCAGTTTTTCATGATGACCAACATGGAACTGCTATTGTTACTTTAGCAGGAATGTTAAATGCGTGTAAACTAACCGGTAGAAAGCTCAAAGATCTTAAAGTAGTAATTAATGGCGCTGGGGCTGCAGGGATAGCGATTGTTAATTTGTTATTTGAAGCCGGCGTTAAAGAAGTGATTATGTGTGATAGCCGTGGGATTATTCATAAAGGCAGAAAAGATCTGAATGATACTAAGAAAAAAATGTCCAAGCTTACCAATAAGTCAGGAGTAAAAGGCAACCTTGAAGATGCCATTAAAGATTCTGATGTATTTATCGGTGTTTCTGCTCCGGGAGTTTTAACGCAGAAAATGGTAAAAACCATGACTAAAGATCCCATTATCTTTGCAATGGCAAATCCAACTCCTGAGATCATGCCTGATGAAGCTCGACAAGCTGGTGCTAGAATTATAGCTACGGGCCGTTCAGATTTTGCCAATCAAATTAATAATGTGCTGGCTTTTCCGGGTTTATTCCGCGGTGCTTTGGATGCGAGAACAAACAATCTTACTTCTGCCATGTTTATAGAAGTTGCGCACGCAATTGCTGACAGCGTAGATGACCTCAGCGAAGAAATGATCATTCCAAGCCCTTTTGATGATCGTGTACCGGGAAGAGTAGCCCAAGCCGTGAGGAAGTTTTTAGATCGCTGATTACTTTGATGATGTGATTTTCACTGATGCTTTACAATTTTGAGAGTTAGCTTTTTTGTGATTTTACTCTTTGTGAATGATTTTGGTTAGTTGCGCTATGCCTCGTATCGGTATTCATATCCTCCAGCTGGCATACTCCTCTATTCCTCGGAATGACTTATATAGCCAGCTATTCAGAAAATTCAATTTCTAAAACTGGAGATCTTAAAACAAACTTCTCTGCTCTTGATCTGACTTCTGTGCCCGCTCTATAGTGGGGTCTTCTCGAATTTCAAAATTATTGAGCATTTCGGGCATAAACCGTTTTTCATAAATACGTCGGGCAATTCCATGAAGGGCTTTCTCTCCCCGTGGAGTGATGGTTAAGAAACCGCCATCATCTTCCAGTATAAACCCAAAAGATCGCAGGTCATTTACAATCAAATAAGCAAGTTTTTCAGTTACACCTGAACTTTTTTCAATGATTTCTCTATGGGGTGATTCATCCTGAGCCATATAGAGTTTACCAAGCACATTTAACTCAGCTTCTGTCATAGGGAAGCCTTCGCTGCCTTTGGTAAGCAGATTATCCCAAGTCTTTTGAGAATAATACAATCCAAACCAATGCTTTCCTTCACGTAGTAAATGATGAGTAACAGCACAAGCAAAATGCTGCCCTGGTGCGGATCTCAGCGACAAACAATTTGAGGATGCCGCCCAAAAAGCAGGCTTTGAATCACGATCAACGATTGGACTTTACTTACGGGAGTTTCTTGTTGGACATAATGATACGATTGCTACAAAGGTTAAATAACCACAGAGAGCTCAGAGTAATTATTATTTGGTTCTACGGGAAACCTTGTGGGTAGAGGTCTAATTTTCCAAAATAGAACAG
>CAXBHO010000084.1:0-17172 GCA_963975485.1 uncultured Balneola sp.
AGGTTATATTCGTCATAGAGAGAAAGTTTCTTTGGTGTTGTGCAACTCAAATATACATGTGAGATACACAAAGTTCTTTCTCTCTTTTTTTAAACGTTTAGGACGCTATTGGTTTTTAGTCTTTCATCTTATATGTGAATACCTCGCCAATAGGCTTCTCAAAAGCTTCAGCAATTTTAAAGGCCAACTCTAAAGATGGCGAATATTTTGCGGCTTCGATGGCATTGATGGTTTGTCGAGTTACCCCAACCAAATCTGCTAGTTCTTGTTGAGTCATTTCACCATGATTGAACCGAAGTTTTCGAATTTGATTTATTATAATTCGATCTTCCATGCTAATGCCCTTTTCTGTATTGATAAATCATAATTGATCTTCGGGTTGCGCTAGCAAAAAATAAAGTTAGGATTAGAAAATGAATAATGGTTGACATTTCTAACGATATAGGAAAATCATTTCCGAACGTATAGTTGAGATTGGAAATAAACAACTGCACCAAAGCGATGATTACAGCAATAACTAAGATGTTATAAGCTACTTTTATTCCTTTAGCCTCAATAATAAAATCCCGCTCATCTTTCTGAACTTTTTTATTTCCTTCGCTGATTTCAACAATAATCTCTATGACGACAGCTACCCAAAAAAGATGGAAGAAAGTTTTTATAAAACTCCCGGAGTAATCAGGAAAAAATTCCGGCCAACCAAAGTTGAATAGAAGATAGAAAACAATAAAAGATGTTGACGTTGCTAAGGAAGGCCACGATAAAATTTCTTGTTTAGACATAATATATAAATTAGTTAGTGTCGGGTTTTCTTTACGTAATGTAAAAAATATGTTACACACATAAACTAATTTTTTAATCGGTAACGATATTTTCTTTTGATAGGAGTTAAAATATCATCCAACCCGTTTGTTTTTATTTCATACATGGTAGAAAGCTGCTGGCCTAGCTTTCCTGAAGGGAAACCTTCTCGCTGAAACCACTCCAAATAATGCACAGGCAGATCAGTAATAAACCAATCTTTATGTTTACCAAAAGGCATTTTGGCTTGAACCAGTTTTATCAAAAAGGAAGAGTCGTACATGGGATTATTAGACAGGAACTTTTTCTTAGCAATTAAATTAGCTTACATTAGTAATACAAAATAGAAAGAAGAAATGGAAAAAGAACAAGTAAAATCATTCGGAATTCTTGGAGCGGCAATCATAATTGGATTATCGATCTTTGGGTTTCTACTAGGAAACGCAGTAATACAATTTAAAGAGTACGAACGCACTGTAACAGTTAAAGGATTGGCAGAACAAGAGCATATTGCAGATATAGTTATATGGCCGATTCAGTTTACCGAGGCAAGTAATACATTAGAAGACATTTATGGTTCTTTGGAGAAAAGCAACGAGAAAAGCACTCAGTTTTTAGAAAGTAATGGTATAGAAGAATTAGAGATTTCATTCGCAATTCCACAAGTAACCGATAAACTTGCCCAACAATATGGCGGTGGAGATAGGTCAGAATTTAGATACGTAGCGAACCAAACGGTTACGGTTTATTCTAATGATGTGGAGAAAGTTAGAGCTGTAATGAATAAAATTGGTGAGCTTGGAAAACAAGGCATTGCACTTACAAGCCAAAGCTATCAATTTCAAACAGAGTATTTATTTACACGGCTGAATGAGATTAAGCCACAGATGATTGAACAAGCAACGAAAGAAGCCAGGGCAGTAGCGGAGAAATTTGCGGAAGACTCGAACAGTAAACTTGGCAAAATAAAGACCGCTTATCAGGGACAGTTTAGCATAAGCTCTAGAGACCAAAATAATCCTCACATAAAAAACATTCGTGTAGTTTCTACCGTAGTGTATTATTTATCAGATTAGAGAAAATAGCACATAATGAGAGTCCTTACTTGTTATTTTTTTTGGCGTTACTTGTTTTATCTTGTTCAGCATTTGAAAACGGGTACTGTCCCAAAAAGTGTGTAAAGCACAAACTTGTTCTTGAGAACGGCACACAAGACACAATGGAGTATGCTGTTTTTGAACAAGAAACATTACATATACTTGATTGGATTGCGGAATCAACAACCGAAAACCAAATTTTGCCGAATACTTTTCTAAAAATAAATGGAAGTGATATTCCTGGATATGAAGAAGGAAAAACCATAGTTCTTTTTTATTGGACGGGAACAAACCCCTTTTTCGGCATTTCTGAAGAAGTAGTAATAGAAACATAAAAAGCGGATGTGTTTCTACTCGAAAATAACCGTCTTATTTTGTACTTTTAGCCAACTTAAAAAATCATAAGATGCCTCAGGTAAAACTACTCAAAATTGCACACGGAAGAAGCGGCGATAAAGGAAATGGTTCCAATGTAGGAATTATCGCTCGTCACCCTGATATCTACCCCTTTCTAAAAAAAGAACTCACTTCGCAAAGAGTAAAAGAGCATATGAAGTATGTGTGCAAAGGAGAAGTGGAAAGATTCGAGCTCCCAAATATCGGAGCGCTGAATTTTATCCTGAATGAAAGCCTGGGCGGTGGCGGAACCGTTTCTCTTAAACTGGATGCACAAGGCAAAACGCACGCATCTCAGGTTTTAAGAATGGATGTGGATGTGCCGGAAGAGCTTTTAAAGCTAGTTTAAAAGAGCTGCGTTTATTGGTCCCAACAGAGGGTTAAAACCCGGCACTTTAGTATGTGGAAAAATCTAAGAAAGGGTATGTTGTACTGGTAACGATGCTCTGCGTCGTTACCAGTACGAAACGCACCGACGCAGAGCATAGGTGCGAGAAAAGACACGGAGCATCAGAGCGAGAAGAAAGGAACTTCCAGTCCTCAAGAAAACCCCTGTACTTTCAGTGCAGGGTGGTTTAGTTATTAAAGGGCTTTTGTAAATGCTGTTAGGTAAAACTGTCAATAAAACCGTATCGGGATTTCAACTTTAACAACGTCCCAAGAAAGGCTCATAACAGTAGTTGAGCCATGAAGATCAGAAAACTCAATAGTAAATGCCTCAACGGGAGTTTCCAAGTGTTTTACAGAAACCTCAAACCGAAAAGCATCCAGTTGTTCATTATAATCAAAAGCTCCCCACTGGCCCAGGCCGTTATTTAAAATAATCGTCCAGGAATCCTCATTTGGGATGGTGAATAAAGAATAGGTTCCGGCATCAACAACTTTCATATTCATTAGCACAGGTTCTGTAATGGTAATTTCAGTGGCTTCATTTGCACCTGCTCTCCAAACCTCACCGTAAGGCTCCCATTCTCCAAAAATAGTTCTCCCATTACGATATGGTTGCCCATACACAATTTTTATATATGTATTCTCATGCTTAATTGAGGAAATTGCTATAGGACTTTTACGATTTCCCGTTGGGGCATCTTGAGGTGAGTTAGGTTTTTTCTGGGTACAACTACTCAACAATAAAATCGAGAAGAAAAGAAAAAATGAAAATCTAAATAGTTTGTTAGTCATTAAAAGTCACCAAATACAAATTTAGCTTTATTTCGTGTAGGCTCGAAAGAAAAACCTACTCCGAAATCAAAAGTAAGATTAGCTACATTGAATTGAAAGTGTAATCCCGCACCAAAAACACTTCTGCTTGCTGAAAGTAAATCGCGTGCACTGCTTTGTTCCAGGTTAGTAATGGTGTGTGAAAAAGTGGAGATATAAATTGCTTGTAAATAAAACGGAACTAACATCCCTCCGTCTCCGGGATATGCAACAGGAATGGTATAGCGAGTACTAAATCGACCAAGGTTATTGAACGTTTCATTACCATTAAACAGGAAAGCATTATCCGTAAAACTATTCGGAATGATCGTACTTTGGCTATATAAAAGAGAGCTACTTTGATTCAAAAACTGGAAATCATATCGAAGAGATTGATTGAATTTCTTTAAAGGACCAAGATAACCAATTACGCCATAATAAGCCGCCCATCTATCAGCAAGTAAGAATTGTTCCGGATTACCGGCAGCATTTTCGATGAAAACAATAGGATCATTCAGGGCTTTATCCAAAAAACCAAACAATGAAATGCCTGAGCTGGGTTGTATGTCTCTGCGCTGACTTAGAATATTCCAACTCAACTGGGCAAATCCACCGGCTTTATATTGAGTTTCAAAATCTGAAATAGGATTTGGTGAGAGATCGAAATAACGAATTTGTTCCGCCGTAATTCTAGGCGAAAGAAAAAGAGACTTTCCTCTGGTTGTTGCATTAAAAGTGAAGTTTACAGGAATGCTTAAATCAAAACCACGTTCTTGTAACATCACCGGTCTGGGATCACTATTTTGAAAGCCCAAAACGCCAAAGGATGGATCACTATAAGTTCTGAGCCTAAACCCCGGCCAAAATGTTTTATTGGTATAGGATAAATCGTACCAAAGGCGACTTTGAATGCCTGTTAGCTCTGCAGAATAACTTTGACTGCTCAAAGCATCAATACTTTGAAAGTTTACACCAACTTGGTTAGCACCAGATTTTTCGCGAACGATAGGAAGAACAGCGCGCGGCTTTAACCAACTAAGATCAGATCCATACTTTTCTGAGGTCCATGAATCAGATTCATCGGATAATTCCGACCCCAATAAAGGGCGCTCAAGACTTCGTCTTAAATTCGAACCGGATAACAAAGCGTCTCTGGGAACTCTTTTATTATAAAAATTAGATTCATTAAGAACGGCCACTTTCTGCTCTTGATTCTGTTGAACCACATAGGCAATAGATGAAGCATCAGGAGAATAAGAAGCTTCAAAAGCATTAAAAAGTGAATTCGTTTTTTGAAGAATATCTCCGTTACTAAGATTCAGTTCATAAATATTCATCGCTGGATAAAAATCAGCAGTGAACAGAAGTTTTTGCTCGCTTGGATGCCAATCCAGATCAAAGATAGAAGCATCTTTAAAAGCCATTCTTGGTGCTTCTAAAATATCCTGAGCTATTGTTTGGGGTGTTGTAATCCAAAGAGCCTGGATGCCGCGGCGGTTAATGATTAGCGCGAGCTGATTTGGAGAGTTGGGGTTTGCTTTTATAGCAACAGGGGTTGCGTCATTAAAAGTGGCCAACACCGTTTTGTTGTTATCGCCGTCTATAGCAATTACATTCGCACTTGCCCCGTTTGTTTGTAGAGCAATTATATGAGCCCCGGAAATAGTGGGGCTGTACACTCTATCTTTTTCAGTGATCTCAAATTGCTTGTTTGAATCTAAATCAAGCCGTTTCAATTCAGATTTGTACGCAGAAGAATAGAGCAGATCGGCATCATACTCAGCAAAAAGTAAAGAATTGGCAGCTCTGTCGTAATCGATATTGTAATCACCAACGGTATTCACTTCTGCAATCTGAGCAGTTTTTTTTGTATCAAGATTGTACGTATAAAACCCTCTTGGAGCATTATAATGTAAGCTGAAAAAGACTAATCCTGAAGATGAGGTCCAAAAAGGCTTTCGCTGAGTAACTCCTTTGTAAGGAGATTCAATAAATACCTGTTTTGAAGAAGTGCTCTCGCCTATTTTTTTTTGGCGAGCATTTTCTTGCGCCTTTTTATCCTCAATATATTTCGTATAAAGCTCGCTCGGCCATTTTCCTGTTACATGTTTTAGTGCAAAACCATATCCAAGAAAAAAGAATTTGTGCTGATAACGAATAGCATCTTTTGAGACGTTTTCCCCATAATTTTCATGAAGCCATTGGGTAAAAGTTGAGCCCGATATGTAATGTCGATTATATGGAAGCGTATATCTTGAAGGCTGAAAAGTTTGTCCTGCGCTCCAGGGATCATTACTGCTTAGTCGTGCATTATATTGGTTGTTGAAATAGGTATAATTTTTCCGACCACCATTTTCTGCCACGTTTTCGCTTTCATGGAGAACAGCCAAACCTTCATGTACTCCAACGGGTGGAAAAAAATTGAAACTTCGTGCAAGATCGGGTGAAAACAAATCATAAAACGCAGGAATAGACCAGGGTACTAAAACACTGCCATGTGTTGCGTGTAATAGCTCATGTGGAAGCACTGCTTCAAACCAGTCGCCTGATTTTGGATTTATGGACTTGCCTTTAAAAGGAGCAGCGGCGAATTCTGAGCGAAAATTATTTGAAGTGACAAATCCATTAGAAAGATCGCTATAGTTAGAAAAGATTACGGGGAAGTTTTTCAATTCGCCACCGGAAAGAGCCACCGCTTTAGGATATTGATTCTCTAAGATAGAAGCAGCTCTGTATGCAAGAGAATCTTCATTTTTAGGGTAAATAATCCTGAAATGATCTGTTTTAAGTTGTTGCCAATCTAAGCCGGCGGGGCGATGCACCGGAAAGTAGAAGTTTCCATAAGAAACTTGTGCTAAAGAAAGATCCGAGCAAAGTAATAGAACCAATGATAAACAAAGAAAGCGGGAGAATTTTGTCATTATCCAGAAATTATATAACCGGGTAAAAATTTATAGATCGCCCAAAAATGAGAAAAAGCGCCTCCCAAAACAAATAAATGCCAAATTTCATGGAAGCCAAATTTATCAGGAAAAGGATCAGGTTTTTGAATGCCATAAATAATAGCGCCAACGGTGTAGAAAAGCCCACCTATTGCAATCCAATAAGAAAACCAGTGTGGAAGTTGATCCCAAAGTTTTGGAAATAAAATAACGGCAATCCAGCCCATTAATAAATACAGCACGGTTGAAAGCCATCTGGGAGCAGACATCCAAAAAACTTTTTTAACAATGCCAACAAGTGCAAAACTCCACACACCGATTAGCATCCACATTCGCCAGTTTCCATCGAGAACAATAATACAAATTGGGGTGTAGGTGCCCGCAATAAGTAGATAAATCATAATGTGATCGATCATCCTAAAACGTTCTTCAGTTTTAAAAGTAACATTTATGGCATGATAAACAGCGCTGGAAGCGAACATTAGAAAAACGGTAACTCCATAAAGAATAAAAGAAATTCTTGCCCATCCCGGGTCATCGGAGGAATTAAGAATGAGGTATAAAAGAAAAAAAATAGAACCAATAGCGCCAACTAAATGTGAGTAAGCATTAAAAGGTTCTCTGGCAGGGAAAAAAAAGTTAGACAAAAATGTATCTCCAAGTTAAAAACTGATAATCCAATAAGCATAAACTAAGGCAAATCCAGTCAAGAACAGAATTCCTGCCCAACTTAGTATACGAAGCCAAGTTGGTGGGCGATGTTCACCCGGAAAATGCTTAGACATAACCAACCGATAGTTAATGAATGCTAACACCGGAGCGGTTAAAAATGAAAGTGTAGTTGCGAGATCAACCATAAATGTAAAACGGCTACCGGCAAGATACAACACGCCTAACGAGATCAATGAAATTATTACGATAAGAATTCGGTAATTCTTTTTTGATTCATCTTTAAATTCCGGTTTAATATTGGAAATGATCCGGCGAGAAACTCTCGGGTAAGCATCGGTAACGGTAAGGGTTGTGCTAAACATGGTTGTAAATGCGCAGATAATAATAATGATGTACGCCCAATCGCCCAAGCTTGAGGTATAAATATTTACTAATTGTTGTGCAAAAGCTCCTCCACTTGGCGCAAATACTTCTCCACTTCCAAACATAACTAAAGCGCCGAGAACGAGAAAAAAAACAGCAAGTATTCCGGCGCCTATGTAACCCAATCTAAAATCAAATAGGGAATCTTTTAAACTGGGGCATTTTCCCGTCTGTTTTATCCGCTCTAAAGACCATAAAGAATGCCAGACAGAACCATCAATAGGGATTGGCATCCATCCCATAAGTGCTATTAGAAAAGAAACTCCTGAAACAGTCCAGATACTTGGAGAGGGAGGTTTTTGGGAAATGTCAGTGTTTATGAAAGCAACAACGATAGCAATTAATGTTGAAATAGTAAGTACTACCATGATCACTTTAATAGCTCCATCTAGCGCAGAATATTGGCCGGCTACTAAAATCAAAATGCATATTAAAAGAACAATGGCGCTCCAAATTAACGGTGTTAGAGTAATTCCGGTAAGTTCAGCCGCCAAACTAGCGGTTACAATAGTTACTGCAGCTTGCACAATAAACATTGTTCCAATTGTAAATATCACAAATGTCCAAAAAGCCCAATTACCTAATTTCTTATATCCTTCAATCAAACTTTCTTGGGTGGAAATAGCATATCGGGGACCATATTCCAGAAAAGGATATTTAAATATATTGGCCAAAATCACCGCCCAAATAAGCGCAAATCCGTAATCAGCACCGGCGCGAGTAGATTGTACCAAATGTGATACACCAACTGCGGCGGCGGCCATTATTAAGCCCGGCCCCAGGGCATACTTTAATGTTGAAAACCTAGAAGAACTTTGAGCCTCCATAAAAACATGTTAGTTATTTGGCTTTATGAGGGTACAGAAAAAAATTATAAAAAGATCGTAAAACTAAAGTGCATAATTTTAAGCATTGGATTTAATTAAACTATAAAAAGCAGAGCTTTTTTCAGCATTTTTCATATA
Organism: uncultured Balneola sp.; assembly: GCA_963975485.1. Lineage (GTDB taxonomy): Bacteria > Bacteroidota > Rhodothermia > Balneolales > Balneolaceae > Balneola. Next base: position 8,497 of record CAXBHO010000084.1, read on the forward strand.
GTACAATTACTATACTCTATATAACTAACTAATAACTACTTTTTATGAAAAAGGCTTTATTGCTCTTCTTAGCATTATTTATCGGGTATAATGCAAACGCACAAGAAACATTAGATTACTTCCTTCCCAACGGGGTTAAATATGATTCTAAAATACCAACACCCAAGTCTGTATTAGGAACAGAAGTTGGGGAATGGCATGTTCGGCACGACCAGTTGGTGAATTATATGTATGCAGTTGCAGAAGCTTCTGATAGAGTTTCAATCAGCGAGTATGCAAGAACATATGAAAACCGACCGCTTCTCTTACTTACTATCACTTCTCCTGAAAATCATAAAAACATTGATCGTTTAAAAAGAGAACATGTTCAACTAACAGATCCGGCTAATTCAGGCAAACTGGACATCTCTAAAATGCCTGCGGTGATTCAGTTAAGCAATAGCGTGCATGGTAATGAGCCTAGTGGAACAAACTCATCATTAGTTACAGTGTATCATTTAGCGGCCGCTCAGGGAAAAGAAATTGAGGAGGTTCTCAAAAACACGATAATTTTGATAGATCCGAGCATAAATCCGGATGGTTTAAGCAGGTTTGCGCAATGGGCGAATCAGCATAAAAGTTTAAACAAGTTGGTAACAGATCCATCAAGCCGGGAATACAATGAAGTGTGGCCGGGCGGAAGAACAAATCACTATTGGTTCGATCTTAACCGAGATTGGTTATTAGTTCAACATCCCGAAAGCAAAGGCAGAATTGCAAAATTTCATGAGTGGAAACCGAATATTTTAACCGATCATCATGAGATGGGTTCTAATGCCACGTTTTTCTTTCAGCCGGGAATACCGTCGAGAACACATCCGCTAACGCCGGAACGCAACCAGTTATTAACAGCAAGTATTGCCGAGTATCATGCTGAAGAGTTAGATAAAATACAATCTCTGTACTATTCTAAAGAAAGCTTTGATGATTTTTACTACGGAAAAGGATCAACGTATCCGGATGTAAATGGATCGATAGGAATATTATTTGAGCAAGCCAGCTCTCGTGGACATGCACAAGAAACTATTCATGGTGTGCTTAAATTCCCATTTACTATCAGAAACCAATTCACAGCAGCGCTTTCAACTATAAGAGCGACACAAGCAATGAGAGAAGAACTTCTTTCTTATATGCGAGAATTTTATAAAGAAAAAGCGGAGGCAGCTAAAGCAGCATCCATTAAAGCGTATGTATTTGGGGAAGAAGCCGATGAGGCGAGAACATTTCATCTTGCTGAAATGCTGCATCGTCATCAGATTAAAGTATATGAGCTTAAAGGTGCTGTAAGCTCCGGAGGAAAAAATTTCAAATCCGGGAAAGCGTTTGTCGTTCCTACAGATCAGCAGCAATACCAATTGATCACCGCAATATTTGAGCGTAGAATAGAGTTCACCGACAGTTTGTTTTACGATGTTTCTGCCTGGACAATGCCGTATGCATTTAACCTTCCTTTTGCAGAGTTGGGAAACCGCGAGTTTAAATCAAGTCTTCAAGGAACGCAATTCAATGGAGAAAAAAAGGATAACGGAGCAGTTATTGGAGGAAAAAGCAACTATGCGTATGTATTTGAATGGGATGAATATTATGCGCCAAAAGCGGTGTATAAACTTCTTTCAAATGGTGTAAGGGCTAAAGTAGCATCCAGACCATTTACCTCTGTTACTTCTCAAGGCACAAGAGATTTTGATTATGGAACCATTATGATTCCTGTTGGCGTACAGTCAGACAAAAATAAAACGCATAAGCTTATTCAAGAAGTTGCTAAAGAAAACGGCATTAAAATTTACTCCGTTTCAACGGGTTTAACTCCAAGAGGAATAGATCTTGGAAGCAACAATTTTGAGAATTTGATAGAGCCTAAAGTAGCTATGATAGGCGGAAGTGGAACCAACGGATATGAAATTGGAGAAGCCTGGCATTTGATGGATCAGCGGTATCACATGCCTTTAAGTATTGTTGAACAAAATGATGTACGAGGCTCAAATCTGGATAGATATAATGTAATTATTATGTCTGGTTATGGATATGGCGATTTTACTTCATCAACCGTCGATGAAATAAAACGATGGGTTAGAAACGGAGGAACATTAGTCGCATATAAGTTCGGAATTTCTTGGGTTAAGCAACAGGGTTTAGCTGATGTTGAGTTTGTAACAAGCGATGATGATGAAGATAGTTCTGAAACAAGACCATATGTAAAACAAGGAAACGACTCCGGGGCGGGAGTAATCGGAGGAGCAATTTTCAATACTAAGATTGATCTGACACATCCAATGGGTTACGGGTTTAACAACGAAAATCTGACCGTGTTTAGAAACAGCACTCAGTTTCTACAAAAAGGAAAAAACCCGTATTCAAATCCAGTAGTATATACTGATTCCCCATTAGCAAGCGGTTACATTTCGGATGAAAATTTAGAGAAGCTAAAGAACTCAGCTGCGGTTATTATAAGTCGCTATGGCTCAGGAAAAGTTATAACGATGACAGATAATCCAAACTTCAGAGCCTTTTGGTATGGAACGAATAAGCTTTTTGCAAACGCTATTTTCTTCGGGCATACAATCAGTGGAAGTACTGCCAACTAAAAAAAAGTAGTTACCGTAATATTTATAAAAGAATAAGCAATAATAACTTCATCAACTCTGGAGTTATTATTGCTTTTCATATGAATATTGAAAGTTGAAAACCAAATCTTCTTTTTCTTCTTTCCAATGGTTAAGAGCTGCGTTACTTAAAAGAAGTTTGTCTTTCCCCAGAAGAAAACCTTTCAGCATAAAGAGCGGATAGGGACTATCACTTAATGACTCTTTATAGTTAGCCATTTCAAGATTGAGGTTTTCAAATACAATAAAAAAGGTATCCTCATTGATGAGTTGAGAGTTTTTATCTATGTTAAATGTTACCCAGCCATCCACTTTTCCAAATTTAGTAATCAAATTTTCCGTTGTTAAATCCTGATCAGGTAATTCTGTTTTATCATTAAAAGACATAAAACGAACCCGAAACAGTGCCTCAGGAAAAGGATTAGCGAAGATTCCTACAGAAGCTTTATAAATTCGGATTGGCAACTGTTCTTGGGGAATGTTTACCAATATTGCCACAGATCGACCAATTCTTGTGGATTTATGGCCGGGAGCAAAACTCCAGATTAGAGGCCTGGGTGGAATCCTTTTTTTACCATATAGAACCTTTCGCACCCTTTTAGCTGAAACCTGAATGTCTTCCATCTCATAAACTTTAGGAATCAACTTTACTAAAAGTGTTTCTTCAGTAGAAAGCAGCTCATTAGGCAGTATGTTTTTTTCATAACCGATAGCATAAATAATAACATCAGAGGAATCTTTTATAAATTCCTTATTAATCGTAAAGACACCATCAACATTGGAGTAAGTACCATATTTTGAATCAGAAATACCAATATTTGCGAAAGCTACAGGAGTTAAATCTTCAGACGAAACAATCTTTCCAGATATACTCTGAGAAATTAGTTTATTGGAACTAAATATTAAAAAAAGCAGCGATAGGATAATTTGTTTAAGCATCAGTCTTCTCTTGGTGGTAAACCTAGTAAATGCCTGAAATCGAATTTCCCGGTCATTGTCTTTAAGTTATTTATAAGCATAATAGCACGATCAATTTTTAGCTGACTGCTTTTTACTGAATCTACATAATGAATGTTAGGTGTCTGGCCAGGCTAGTTCGTTCTGTGTGTAAACCAGCGGTGCTTTTTACTCGTTTTTTGCTTTTAGAATACTTCGGGCGTTGTTTGTGGGTTGCCCCTTTCCCGTTCCCAATCTGCACCGTTTCTTTTCAGAAATCTTGGGTAGCTTTCGTGTTCTAACTTAATCAAAAAAGGCCGTTTGTGCTCGGGGCGTTGTTCAAAAATCCTGTAGTAAAATCCGGGGAAGCCTGTCCAGCCAACACTCACCATTTCGGGTTACTCGCTTTTCTTACTTTTTACGTTCATCTTTTGGTCGTTCAAAAACCCTCCGTTTTCACCTAACAATGCGTTTAAAGCGGAAGCAGGTAGGGGTTGTATTTTCGCTTGTGGGTAAGAAAATAATTCCCTTACTTCAACTAAAACTGAGAACCTGCTCCGCTTAACCGCTGGGTCGTTAGTACACCTCCATTTCCCTATCTGTCATTATTCGTTTATCTTCGGATATGATTAAATCTTCTTCACGAAAAGAACTTATTGTGATAGCCGGCCCAAATGGATCGGGAAAAACAACGCTTGCTAAAGAACTCATTGCTGATCAAAAAATCACCTATATCAGTGCCGATGATATTGCCTATGAATTGGCTCCTAAGAACCCCGAGTCAGTTCGAGTTCAAGCAGGGAAAGAGTTTTTTAAGAGATTGGGAGCATCTATTACGAATGAAGAAAATATTCTGATTGAATCTACCTTGGCAGGAAAATCTCTTGCTTCTCTTATTAAAGAATATCAATATGAACATGGATACACGATAACCGTTGTTTTTGTGTATTTGGCTAATGCAGATATTTGTGTAGAACGGGTTGCTATCAGAGTAGAAAAAGGCGGACATGAAGTTCCGGTTATAGATATAAAAAGAAGGTTTTCGAGAAGTCTCTCTAATTTCTGGAATTTGTATCGAGCACTTTCTGACAAATGGTATTTGTTCTATAATTCTGACGATAGTTTTGAAGAAGTAGCCAGAAATGTTGACCAAGAACAATTCGTGCTTGACGAAGAATTATTCAGTAAATTCCAACTAATGATAGAAGATTATGAGTGATATGACTATACATAGTAAAGATTTATCCCTTCTCCTTACAAAATTAGGTAATCGGGGCGTTAAAAAGGCTCAGGAAGAAAATCATCGCCTTGGTATTGCCAATGTGTATTTTAAGAATGGTAAAATATATTATCAGCTTCCGAATGGTGAAGTAACTACCAAGAAACCTGAAAAACATCCCCAACTTTAACCGGTGTACTAACAACGGTTTCAACGCAGACTTGGCCGCTATTTGCCGTTTCTAAGTTTGGGAGCTTAAAATAAATTTCGGGTTTTAATTACATTACCAGCCAATAAGGCCAAGCCGGTTAAACCGAAAACCGATATATCTTTTCTTTCTATCACTTAAAGCTTCAAAAAGTGCAGCACCTTGTTGGTCTTGTTCCAATAAAGCTTCCAGTTCTTCCGGCATTTCCATTCCATATTTTGAATAATCATGCCTTAGCTCCAAAGAAACCTCATCACCAGGAGCCAAGCCAAATTCTTTCATTCTCTTTGTGTTGATGCTTATATATCCACGGCCCTCTCCGTATGCAACAAAACCACAATGGAACACCGGAAAGCCATTTACAGAACAAAGAAGCTGAGTATTCAAACCCCCAACTTCATCAACCAGATCCTTTGGAATGACGACAATTCTCATATTCAGCTTTTTGAGAATCTCGATGTGTGATTTTAAATGGAATGTGTTCATGCACAAAGGATTAGAAAAAGAAACTTTTTTTAACTAAGATGGTATATAGGTAAATACTAATAAAATTTAAAGGGACTTATGAAGGGTTTAAAAATAACGGGAATAATAGCCGTAATACTTATCGGGGCAATATTGATTGTTGGAATGACTATTGATGGAATTGTTGAATCGGGGATTGAAGATGCAGGATCAAGTCTTCTTAAAACAGAAGTTGAAGTAGATGACATTGATATATCCATATTTGGTGGATCGGCGAATATGGATGGATTCATAGTATATAATCCCGAAGGGTTTTCGGACGAAGCCGCAATTTCATTAAAAGGAATTGAAATCGAATTAGATATACGAAGTTTATTATCTGAAACGATTATTATTAAAAGAATTCATGTAAAAAAGCCGGAGATCTTTTTTGAACAGAAAGGATCCAAAGTTAATCTACGTGAATTGAGCAAGAACATTAGTTTAAGTTCAGAAGATGAATCTGAAAAAGCAGTGATAATAGAACAATTTATCTTGGAAGAAGGGAAAGTAACCATCTTGTCCGAGTTGGAAAAAGAGCGAAATGTAGAGGCAAGCATTGACAGAATAGAGCTTAATAATATTGGAGAGTCCGGATCAAATACGGTTCAACAAGCGATGAGACAAATTCTTGAGCCCATTATCCAGAATGCTATAGCTGAAGCGGTAAAGTCAGGCCTATTAGATCAGCTTAAAAACGCAGTAGAAGACTTGATCGACTTCTGATAAGCTACTCCTTGTCAGATCGATAGCTAGCTTCAATAGAAGCTAGTTTTTCATTTATAAATGATTTGGGCATCCACTTGCCGGAAACCATTACGCCGGAAATTTGCTGTAAATTAGAAATGTCTTCGAGAGGATTATTATCAACCAGAATAAGATCGGCTCGTTTATCAATGGCAATAATCCCAAAATTCGCTCTTGTAGAAAAATAGGCGCCTACATTTCTGGTTCCCGTAACTAAAATGTCATATGGGGACATCCCTGCTTTTGACATAAGCTTCAATTCTCGATGGATGGAAAAACCAGGCACACTATATAATTGAGGAGCATCCGTTCCCATTAAAATTTTAACTCCGGATTTATTCATTTCAGAAAGTAGTCGCATTCTTAAAGCAGCGTGCTCTTTAGCTTTTTCCAGATTGAAATTGGATTTATCAAGCAACCGCTTTGTCCAGGAATTATATCCGGAAACAAGATTCTTAGGAATATATTTTAGCTCATCATAGCTTTGCATGGCTTCGTAATCAGCCACACCAATAATAGTTTCCCAAAGCGCCTGGGTTGGAATTACCCATACATTATTTTGCTTTGTGAGTTCTATTAATTCATGAATTTTTGTGTCTAACTCGGCTCCTTCAAAATCATTTAGATAAGCCACATAGCCATCCATGTGATCTATAGTTTCCTGTCCCATTTCAATAGCATGAATTATTCCGACATCAGAAGGAATATGGCCACCAAAAGTAATACCGACTTCGTTGGCCGTATTTGCCACAGCATCATACTCGTCAAGAGTTAATCCGGGGTGAATTTTCAATAAATCCCAGCCCTCTTTTTTCTGCTGAATAACTTTCTCAGATGCTTCCTCAACAGAATGGATAGAGTTTCCATTAAAACTTGGTCCGGCTAAATATAAATTAGGACCGATCAATTCACCCGAAGCAACTTTATTTTTTAGTTCAAGTTGGTTAGGCCAGCCAAGCATGCCTCTAACAGTTGTTACGCCCGCAGCGGTGTATAAGAATAACGTGTTTTCAACATACTCCATATCCATATATCTTGGAGCGTTTGAGGGAGGATCTACCGGTGGAACATGGCCGTGCATTTCCGCTAAACCGGGCAATAAGAATTTTCCCGTGCCATCAATAACGGTTACTTCATCGCCAAGCTTTACATTATCAGAAGGTGATATTGAAGAGATTATACCGTTGGAAATAACTACAGTTTGATCCTCTAGTACTACCTCACTTGTCATAGGGATCACGTTTACATGAGTAAAAGCCGTTACATTCCCCGTAATGGTTTTCACATCAGACGAATTATCTTGCACCTGAAAAATCACGAAAGTTATCAGGCTTACCAAAATTGCAACTGCAATAATTACCGAACGCTTCATAAATTGTTAGTTATTCATTCACAATATAAGAACAGGTTTGTTTGACCTTAAAACAACATTAACGAAGCAATTTGATGTATTTTTACGGGTGTGAAAAGTTGTAACAGGCTAAGAAAAAGAGAAGAGAAGTCTCCAAGCTTTACCAAAGCTGATCTTATTTTTTCTTACACTAATATCTGAAATATCCCCCATTTCGTCAGCACCTCGGTAAAATAGATAAGTTCCAATGGCTATTATAATGTGGCTAATGTCAAGGTGATTGAACCAAGGACTGATAGAAATTTTTGCTGTATAAAAGACGACGGCCAAAATAGTAAAGAGCACCGATAAGCAGAGAATTTTAGCGCCCTTATTTCCAGTTTTCCAAAAGGCGTAAAAGCACAATGGAAAAAGAACCAATCCCAAACCATAGGCAGAATGAATTTGAACGAAAATAAAATTTAAGGTAATAAAGGATAAGGCCGCAAAGGCAAGTAGCTCTATAATATTTGCGGCATCCAAAAAATTACTAACTTTTTTTGGCACAATTGGAGATAGAAAAGAAATAGCTCCACGCTCAAGAGCTGATACAGCAAGCATGCTTATCAGCCAGCCGGGAAGCTTCCACTCAAGTCCCAGAGCATACTGAAAAGCATGACCTGTGATTCCGCCAAAAGCGGTAGCCAAAGCCATAATCAAAAAGTACAAACGAAAATACTGATGCGAAGAACCCTGTCTGTTTGCTTTTCGCAATTTCAGATACGCATAAAAAGACACCGCCGTTACTAACAGATCTGTTAACGTAACGACCGGCTCCATAATTAGTACGCCGAAAATCTCTATTGAAGGCTGCCCGCTTGGTGAATTCATATCGCGAAAAAGGTACAATCAAATAGATTAAAAAGAAGGACAAATTACCGATCATTTTCAGCAAGAAATGGAGCACATTGAAGTTTGAACGCCTAATATTTTTAATTAACCAGCGACTAGTGTCAAGTCAATGTTCATTTGTCAGTTAAAAGCTATCGGATGACCTGTTCATTGACTATTTGGAAAGGTGAATAAGAAA
>CAXBHO010000085.1:0-17135 GCA_963975485.1 uncultured Balneola sp.
TCATTTACTCGATGAGTGTAATCTTCAGGATCATGGCCGGCGTAGAAAGTCCATGTTCCTTGGCCGTAATTGCCATGAACATACTTTACCTGATTTCTTCCGGGAGACTCTGCTAGTATTACAACCGATGATTTTACTTTTTCTTTTCTGAAGGCGGTGGTTTGTCCATAAAAGCCTTTAACGGAACTTACATGATTTTGAGTAAGCATGGTTGGTACGGGATCCCATTTTGCAGAGAATTCAAAAAGCGTAAAGAAATCTAAAGATTGATCAACTTCTTTGATTTGAACAGGCACATCAATATCGGCATGCTCGTATTGGTATGGATCGATGATGATATTGAAATCATCAAAAGCCAGAGTCTTAGAGAAATCCAGATTTTCCTGAGCATTGGGATCGATTGCATCGCCATCGAATTGGCTTGGAGCAATATCAATACCTTCAGCTGCGAGAGCAATATCAAAAGTATCGGTACCTGAACACATGGCGAACAAAAAACCTCCATTGCCAACATATTCTTTGATGGTTCTGGCTACCGCTTTTTTTTGCTCACTTACTTTATTGAAGCCGAGTGCTTTAGCCATTGCTTCCATCTGGCGAACCTGAGCTATGTACCAAGGTATATTTCTATAACTAGACCAAAACTTTCCGTATTGTCCGGTAAAATCTTCATGGTGTAAATGAAGCCAGTCATATTCTTTAAGTTTCCCTTCCAGTACTTCAACATCCCAGATTTTATCGTATTCAACTTCTGCGTAGGTAAGGGCAAGTGTAACAGCATCGTCCCAAGGCAACGCTTGATCTGGAGTGTAAACGGCGATTTTAGGAGCTTTTTCAAGATTCACTACAGACGTATTCGAACCGGGACTTTCAACTTCCTGAACAATGGAAGCAGCTTTTGAGGCGCTAATAGTTTCCAAACTAACATTACGTAATCGGCTTTTGCGAACAATATCGTTATCAACTGTGACAAGAAAACTTCCACCGCGATAATTCAATAACCATTTTACAGGATAACCATCTGTTATGTGATTAAAAATTACACCATAAGCTTTAAGATGATTCGTTTGTGAAGCATCCATTGGAATTAACACTTGCTGTTGAGCATAAGCATATAATGTTAAACTAAGTACTAAAACAGGAACTAAACATATTCTCTTTAACATATCAGATATTTTTTTTTGAAAGTTCGGTGAGTCTTTTTCTGGCGTAAGGTGCATAAAAACCTTGTGGGTAGTCAAGAATCAGTTCTTCATAATACTCTTGAACCTTAGAAATGGTTATTTGCGTTCCGGGTTTATAGTCTGGATCGGATTGAATCTTAACCCATGCTTGATCCGCAAATTTTGCACGTTCCCACATTAATCGTTCTCGGTTAGAAACAACCCCATTTCTTGCTAACAAGTCATTGGTGAGTTCATAAGATGATGTAGCCGTAAAAACCGGATTTTTCGAAAGTTGAAGAACCACATCATCATATAGTGGAGTGCCGGGATTCTCAGTTATAAAACTCAGGAATTTTGCTTTTGCTGCTTCGTCATTGCCTATTAACGTTTCAAAATAAGCGTCACTAAAAGATCCTAGATTAGAGCCTGTAGTATCAGCATTTAATCCCTCTTGAATCCAAAGTCGAAGTTCCAATGCATTATTTGCATAATAGGAAGTGTTTTGCCTTCCCAAGGTTTTAAGCTGAATGGTAGCAAATTCATAATCAGATGAGAAGAAATCGGTAAGAGCCAGAAAGTACCTTGTCTTTTCTGCGAGTTCACCGATATCAGCTAATTTATTACTTTTTGTGAGTGATATTCTTGCTTGAGCATATTCTTTTTTGGTGATTTGAATTCGTCCTTGAATGTAGAGTTCTTCAGCTGTTTCTTTATCTTTGTTTAATTTTTCAAGACGCATCAGAATATTTTCAGCCGCTACTAAATCATGCGAATAGTCGAGGACGATCTCAGACTTCAATAATAAAACTCTGGAAATATACCTATACGAAGTAGTGTTATTGATAATTAGATTGAGCTGTTCTAATGCTTTCGAGAATAACGTTTCTCGCTGGTTTGTAAAATCTAAGTTGAAGTCTTCTATTTGTTTTGCCCAATCTATATAAACCTTTGCAAGTTCTTCCTGGCTTTGCCATTTCAAATTGCCATCTGCTCTTTTTATATAATATTCAAAAGCTTGGGTTGCTAACTCATATTCTTTATTCCTTCTTAAACCTCTACCTAACTGAAATAACGAATAATTGAACTTGGCTGTTGAACTTTCAAAAGCTGTGGCCGATGCAACTGCTCGTCTATACAATTTGTTTTCTTGAAGCAACCAGATTTGGAATCGGAATAAGGTGCTGTATGCAAGATCATTAATAGCTAGTTCATTAAGCCGGTCATCAATTTCAAGAATAGTAATGTCATTCAGCAACGGATCATCAAATCTCAGCAACGTGCGTTGAATAGTGGAAATTTGATCGGGTTGAGCAATTAACCATTTAATCCATTCTTCAATTGCGCCCTCATAATTTCCGGCTTGCAGCAACGTGTTTGAAATTTCACTAAAAAATAACTGCTGATTATTAAAGATTTCTCTTGCAGATTTTAGAACTTTTACTGCTTTTTCAAACTCCTTTAACTCTGTCATAGTATTTGCTGTAGAAATATAGATTTGCATATTTCTGGAGTTCTGTTCCAGGTTTGATGCCCAGATAGAAAATGCTTTTAATGTATCTCCTTTAAAATGATACAATTGACCTTCTAAAACTCTCGCCTGAGCCTGAAAGTTGGGAGTAGGGTTCAAAGAGGAGATTGCTTCTAAAGCTTCATCGTATTGCTTAAGCTGGATGTAACATTCAACAAGACGATCAAAGAAATAATATTCGCCAGGATTCTGCTTGACCAATCTTTTGAAGATAGGTAAGGCAGCTTCATAATTTTGTTGCTGCATAAAACGATTAGCTATCTGGAATTCATTTCCAAGTTGTGCCTGAGATTTCATTGGGAATGAAACCAAGAGCAACACAAAAACAACTATGGATATAAAGTTCTTCAAGATTGAGTGATTCTTTGATCGATGATATCTGGAAAATGCATCTTTAACTGATAATATAACTTGTTAATTGGTAAACCTACTATGTTGTAAAAATCCCCCTCAATTTTTTGCACAAAGGTAGCCCCCCAATCATCCTGAATTCCATAACTACCTGCTTTATCCATTGGGCTTCCTGTAGATATATAAAAGTCTATTTCTTGCTGATCCAATTTGCTAAAATATACGTTTGTCATTTCTGTAAAAGATATGGTTTTAGATACGGTAGAAAGATCGTCTGTAAGTAACAATACAACTCCTGTATGCACTTGATGTTGTGCCTCGCTCAAATCATTGAGCATTTTAGAAGCTTCTGCTTTACTCTCAGGTTTGCCAAGAGTTTTTCCATTATAAACCACAATGGTATCAGCGCCGATAATTAAGCTGTTCGGATAATTTTGGGCAATATCCGTAGCTTTTCTTAGAGCTAATTCCTCAACAAGCTTTATTGGATCGGTCTCAGATGTCGATTCATCTACCGAACCGGGCACTACTTCGAATTGAAGACCAAGTTGTGTTAGTAATTTTTTTCGTCGGGGGCTTTGTGAAGCCAGGATAATTCGCATTCTGTGTGATATTGCCTTTGCAGTTAAAGGATAATTAAATAACTTCTAGTCTCGTTTCAAACTCTGAAAACGTTAAGGTTTATAAAAAATACATGGCAAAAAAGAATTCAAAAGTTACGGACAATCAACCGATGTTTTTTTCATCGTTCAATTACAAGCTAATAGGAATCGCTATAGTTTTAATTATAGTTGGATTTTTTGCCATGTATATGGAAAATGAAATTGATGGTTTTATTTCATTATTTATCTCACCAATATTGATTATGGCGGGTTATGTGATCGTTATATTTGCCATTTTAAAGCATAACCGAGGAAAACAGGAAGAATCCGGACAATCTTCTTAGAGTGACGCACCGTCACGTAAATATCTTTTTCTTTTTTTCTCTGATTTTTGTGTTTTTCATTTTTGGAGATGTTCAAGATCATATTAGAATTGGAGCCGCACTCACGTTAGCGATTCTTTTTGGAATTACAGCTTTTCTTTTAAATTGGCTTACCTATGATGGAGCTTTGGCCGCAAGTATTTTTGGTGCAATATCCTATGGAATAGGGAATTGGCAGGTAGCTATCATTGTCTTGTTTTTCTTTATTTCTGCAAGTTTGGTTTCAAAAGATATTGTTCCCACCGAAGATAATGTTTCCATAAAATTTCGCAGAGATGGGAGACAAGTTTGGGCGAATGGATTTTGGCTGTGTTTATGGCTTATGATATGGTTTATTTCCGGCCAACAAGTTTTTTTAATTGCCTCCGTTGCAAGTATAGCAACCGCTACAGCTGATACTTGGGCTACAGAACTTGGCAGCAAAACAAAAAGTAACACCTTTTTGGTTACAAATTTTGATAGAGTTTCAGCCGGTACAGATGGAGGTATCAGTTTCAAAGGAAGTATTGCTGCATTATTTGGTTCTGCAATTATTGCCGCCATATTCCGGCTAACTGTAAACGATACTTCTTTAGTAGTATTTATTATTATTGCTTTTACAGGTTTTTTGGGTTGCTTTATAGATTCCTATTTAGGAGCTAAGCTACAAGGAAGTTCCCTCAAAATTCCCTTTCTATCAAACAATGAAAGCGGTACCATAACGGTCAATAACAATATTGTAAATTGGCTTTCAACAGGCTCAGCATCAATTTTAGTACTTTTAATAACTCTAATTATTTAATATGAAGTGGTATAAAAAATTACATTGGCAGATTATTCTTGGACTAATCCTTGGTTTATTATGGGGATTAGTTTCTGCTTTGGCAGGATTTAATGAATTCACGTTAGATTTTATTAAACCTTTTGGCACCATATTCATTACACTTCTTAAACTAATTGCTGTACCATTAGTTTTGGTATCCTTAGTAGCCGGGGTTACAAGTTTAAATGATACAGCGTCTCTTTCGAGAATGGGAGGAAAAACGGTTCTTATCTACTTGTTTACAACTATTTTTGCGATCTCAATTGGTTTGGCAACGGTGAATATAATTCAACCCGGAAAAGCTCTTCCGGCCGAAACAAAAGCAGAGTTACAGGAAACATACCGAGATAATGTAGGAGAGAAAGAAGAGGGCGCTATGAAGGTTAAAGAGCGTCGCCCTTTAGATTTTATTGTGGGAATAGTACCAGATAACTTTTTTAAATCCGCCAGTGAAAATTCCAATATGTTGCAAGTGGTATTTGTAGCAATTCTTTTGGGTATAGGAATTATAAAAATTGGAGGTGAAAAAGGGGAGTTGTTGGGCAATGTGTTTGATTCATTCAATGACGTAATAATTAAAATTGTTGACCTAATTATGGAGACTGCTCCTTATGGAGTTTTCGCCTTAATGGCGGCATTGATAGTGGATTTAGCAGGTGATGATTTAAGCAAAGCTTGGGGATTATTACAGGCATTAGGCTGGTACTCTATTACTGTAGTTTTGGCGTTAATTATCCATGTATTTCTGGTCTACGCTACACTCTTTAGATTTTCAAGTAAAATGAGACTCCGTGATTTCTTCAAAGCCATTCGCCCGGCTATGTTGCTGGGATTCAGCACCAGTTCCAGTGCAGCAACACTACCGGTTACGATGGAAAGAGTAGAAAAAAATCTTGGGGTAGATGAAGAAGTAGCAAGTTTTGTACTTCCTATTGGTGCCACTATCAACATGGATGGAACCAGTTTGTACCAGGCGGTAGCAGCTGTATTTATTGCTCAGGCTTTAGGTATGGATCTTTCCATTATGCAACAATTAACTATTGTTTTAACTGCAACCTTGGCTTCTATTGGTGCGGCCGGCGTACCGGGAGCAGGTATTGTAATGTTAGTAGTTGTACTCCAGGCAATTGACGTTCCCGTGGAAGGAATTGCACTAATACTGGGTGTGGATAGGATTCTTGACATGTGCAGAACTACCGTAAATATAACCGGTGATGCTGCGGTAGCGCTTACAGTTGCCTCATCAGAGGGCAAATTAGGGGCACCAAACTTTGATGATTAATTAATATTGAAATTCTTGAAATTTAATATGCCTTTTTGCTTAGAAATGGTTTAATTACATAATAGTTAGCAAATAACAGGGAATGCTTATGGCAGAACCGCTACAAAATACAGCACTTTTCAAAAAAATACATATCGTCCTTTTGGTTTTTGTGATTTTTATCGCAAAATCTTCTCAAGCACAATCTCTGCTATTGCCGGGAGATATTGTATTTGTTTCTGTGAATGCCAACTCTAACTCCTTTGAGTTTGTTCCGTTAATTGATTTAGAACAAGGAACACAATTCAGTATTAGCAATGGTAATTGGGATAATGACGAACAGGCTTTTTCAGAAAATGAAACAATTCACTTCACTGCTCAAAGAAAAGTGAGTGCCGGAACTCCTGTAAAGTTCAACGAAAAAAATACGTCAGATTTTATTGTTGATGGAAAAATTAGCTTATCTGACGATCAAGAATCTCTTTTCATCTATCAAAAAGATGTAGAACAAACTCGATTTATATTCGCACTTGGGTGGGGCGAAAAGCAGGGAAGAAGAGATAAATCATTTTTTGGATCCGATGTGCCAACAGTATTTAAAGAAAATTCGAAAGCTATGCTTCGCTTAGGTAATCTCAATAACTACCAATATTTTATTAGGAATGGTGCAAGCGGTACACCTAAAATGTTATTAGGTTTCATATCAAATGCAGCCTATTGGAGAGGGGATAATGTGAAAGAGTTTTCGGGAATAGGAACGACTTTTAACCTTTTAAGGCCACCGGTTATACTTTTCGATCAAAGCCTCACTTCAGTAAAAGAGGATAGTAAAAAGACTTCATTAAATGTAGCAATTTACGAACATGACGGTTCCAAGTTGACCGTAGATGTTGTTTTCGATTCTACATACAGTTCTATTGATAGAAATGAGATAAAAGGTTTTAGATCACAAAAAGTGAATTTTACAGGATTAATCGGTAATGCTGTTTATGAAATTGAAGTTCCTTTAGAAGATGACAAGCGATATGAAGGCATAGAAACCGGAATTTTTAGTCTCCAAAATCTAAGTAAAGGTAAATATGGTGATTTTATATCTCATACTGTGTTAGTGTTAGATGATGAGATACCGGAAGTTCAATTGGAATTGTCGGTTAATTTTGGGGAAAATATTTTATTGATTCATAATCTGGAAAGTAATGAGGTAGATCTTGGAAATTGGGAGCTTGTAAAAGGTGATTTAAAGATCAATTTTGTAAAGAACACTATTTTAGGTGTAGGCGAATCATTAATACTAATAGAATATAAGGATGGAATTTCTGATCAAATATTGAACTCGTCATATCTATTAGATAAAGATGAAGCGAAAATTCTTAATTCTTCGGGCGTAATCCAATTGAGAAATTATGAGGGCAAAAAGATTGCAGAAATCAATGCACCCAGAAAAGAGCAAAGAAATTCTAATGTATTAAGCCAATCAAAAACCAATGAGTCTTCTCAAGGTACTATTGTAAATAATGGCTCAGAAATTTCTACCACTAACCGAAGTATTTCAGTACCGGGGTGGAAAGCAAAATTGAGCTCAGAAATTGATGCCAATGATTTTTCATCTACTGATTTCTATTTCTGGGATGAATCTAAAAAGCAGTTTCTTAAACTAAGAGAAGATGTAGTTTCAGTTTCGAAGGATGAACTTCTTATCGGTTATTTCGATGAAGTTGCCGCTTCTAAATTAGAAAGCAAAGCAAAAAAACTTTCTGAGAATCCTTCAGGAGAGAATTTAGTTTTTACTGTAAAAGCTACTGACTCTAATGAAAACGATAGAATTGACGGATTAGAAGGACTCAATCTTCTAAAAAATAATTCTACTATTGCTGTTACTATAGAGCAATTAACTAAGTTAGTTGAAAACAGGCTTGAACTAACTGAACAGATAGATATTTTTAAAAGCTCTAATAATTTTTCCAGCATTAGCTATCCCGAAAGAGAGGATCTGATTTTACCTCAAGAAGTATTTTGGTTAAAGTTTAATTCTAAAGTATCTGCCCAACAACTGGAACTAGATTTAACTGAAATACCTATTAATGCTTTAAAGACAGAAGAAATTGAAAAAGGTACCATAGAACTAGAAGTCGCAGGAGAGTCAAAGAAAAGTAGTTTTCAAGTTAATTTTATTACAGAGGAAATAGCCTCAGAAAACAAAAAGAACTTAAAGCTCAATGCAGGGCTTTATCTAAATAATTTTAATGAAGTTGTACTTTCAGGATTGGTAGGTGAAGCTCAATATGATGTTTTTGAGATTAGTTCTGATTTAAATAATATCACTCAAATTCCATTAAATTTTGTTGCTCATAAGAATGGTGAATTTGAATTTAAAGTTAAAAATTGGACTGATATTCCTGAAGGATGGGTTATACAAGTAGAAGATCTTAAAGAGGAAAAATCCTATGAACTGCATGAAAATTGGTCAATAAAGTTTAATTACTCCGGTATAAATAATTCAGAATTAAAGGAGGTTAAATTTCCTTCAACGGAAGAACGATTTGTGATGAAAGTAATACCTGAAGCTTTGGTTGATGCTGAGGGAGATGATCTGCCAAGCTCTGCTGAGTTACATCAAAATTATCCGAACCCGTTTAATCCAAGCACAACAATTTCTTTTTATATGGCGGAAGAAGGAAACGTTAAACTTTCAGTATTTAACATTGTAGGCCAACCTGTTGCAGTACTTTTACAGGGAAATAAATCTAAAGGTGAACACACACTCGAATGGGATGCATCAGATATGCCAAGTGGAATTTATATTTACCAATTAGAAGTAGGTACCAAAGTTATGACAAGAAAAATGACGCTTGTCAAATAATAGAAATCATAATTAATCCAAAAAATCCATCACTCAGAAAATGGTAACTAAGAATATTCAAGGTATCGATGTTCCTGAAATCGGTCTTGGCACTTTTAAACTCATCGGCAAAGAATGTGAGCAAATTGTAAAATTAGCATTGAATCTAGGCTACCGTCATATCGACACCGCTCAGATGTATAAAAATGAAAGAGAAATTGGCTTAGGAATTAAGCAGGCTCATATTCCAAGAGAAGAATTATTTATTACCACTAAGATATGGAACACAAACATGGAGCCGGATGATGTAATAAAATCAACGGAGCGTTCTTTGCAGGATCTTGATGTTCCTTACTTAGATTTATTGTTAATCCACTGGCCAAATCCTGATGTAGATATAGAGCAAACAATTGAAGCCATGCTTTCAATTCGAGATCAAGGTAAAGCGTTGAATATCGGAGTTAGCAATTTTCCTATGAAGCATCTCAAAGAGGTGAACGATGAACTTGTAGCTCCTATTTTTTGTAATCAGGTTGAGTATCATCCACTCTTAGGTCAATTTGATTTACTGGATTATGCAGCAGATAATGATTTGATGGTTACTGCTTACAGCTCATTAGCTCAAGGAGAAGTGCTTCAAAACTCATTGCTTCAAGAATTGGGTAAAAAGTACGGTAAGTCACCAGTTCAAATTGCACTTAGATGGTTAATTGAGCAAGAACAAGTAGTAGTAGTTCCAAAAGCTTCTACAAGAGAGCATCTGGAAGAAAATAAAGATATCTATGACTTTGTATTAGAAGATGATGATTTCTATGCCATTGATGAACTACGAAAGGATCGTCGATTAGTAAGACCAGACTTTGAACCTGATTGGGATGCGGTTTAATAAATAGCATGAGTTCGAGATATTATCTTCATTTGCTCCAAAGGAATGCCTTTGGCACGAGCAGAAACAAGCACTTTTTGAACTAAATGCCATTGAACTGCGAAGCAATCTCATGAACAAATACTTCTTATTGGAGATTGCTTCGGGACTAAGAAATCACTTTACTATCCCTAAGCTTATTCTCCTCGCAAAAGGAGCGCTTTTTTATCTCGAACTCACGTTAATTGATTTTGGGGCTGAAGTAGCTAAAATCAGCTAAGAAATCTAATTGCTCAATGATATTCTGCTGATTGTAGGTCTGTCAACACATTCAAAACATCCAAAAATTCGTTCTTAAAATCCACAGGCAAGATTGATCGAGTTGTAAGAAATGAAAACGTCCTTAAGTCTGAAAAGGAGTTACAACCCCTTGTCTGACTGAGAAGGGGATCTTATTTTAAGCCTAAGTTAAAAGCCACCGTTCGGTGTAAAATCAACGGCAGTAAATTTATTCTGCGAAAAAAAATTCAACTTTCTAAAAAAAAAGTGTAACAAATCTCTTTGAGCTTTCTCTTGTAAGTAACGTCTGTCTAAATATATGTTAGGATGTACGAATAAGCTTGTGATTCACAAGCTTGGTTTAAGAATGGGTGTTCATGAGTTCAGTTAGAAATTTTACTAAGAGTTTTATTCGTTTAGCGCTAATAATTTTTGTTGGTTTATCAGCACAGGGTTCTTACGGCCAGGCAGTTTCGTTTGATCTGGATTATCTGATGAAGACTAAAGTTTCATCAAATACCTCGCAGTTCTATAGAAAAGGATATACTTCAGAATTACTCGCCCACCCTGAGTACAAAGATATTATGGAAAAAAGTAAACGACTTAAACTCAACATTGAAAAAAGAAAACAAAAGAGAATTTCCCACAATATTGGGGATGAAAAAGAATTCTTTGTAAGAAATATTTTAACAGGAAATACATGGCTTACCACAACCGCTGTACTGAGTTTTAAAAATTCTCAAGTTAATATTTGGGTTCAGAAATCAGCATACGATACGCTGAATAACACGCAAGATTTTCAAAATATATTAAACGGCTTTGATGAACTTCTTTTTAATTCCACTCCGATTAATTCGATCGATTCCGAAAAAGGTGTACTGGAAATTCTGAATGACTATGTTGGTAAATTTCCAAATGTAGATGGCGATGAGACTCTGGATGTATTGCTGCTAGATATACAGGACAACTTCGAAGAGACCGGAAGTTTTGTAGCCGGGTTTTTTGATCCGGTGAATCTCTTTGAGTTTGAGTTTTCCAATGAAATGGATCTGATCTATCTGGATTTGTATCCAACTGTACTATTTAATGAAGAAGTAAATGTAGAACGTGCAGTATCAACTTTTGCCCATGAAAGTCAGCATCTTATTCACGCCGGATATGAAGGAGAAGAACCGGAACTAGTATTCATAAATGAAGGTTTTTCCGAAGCGGTTGAAATTTTATGTGGTTTTGAACCACGAAGTGAAGAAGGTTATCAGAAATTTCCATTACGTGGATTATTGAGCTGGAATTACGAAAATCCAATTCCGGATTATTCAAGAGCATCTCTTTGGACACATTATTTAATAGAACAGCTTGGGCCTTCATCTCTGAAAACACTTGTTCAAAATCCGAGAATCGGTTATCTAGGGTATGAAGAAATAATAGAATCCAGTTCAGCATATACATTTGAGGAGACATTTCGTAATTGGGGAATAGCGCTGCTCATAAATAATACGGATAAACAAAGAGAATTCGGATATATTCATCCACAAAGAAGAGAACCGGTTTTACTCACATCTCTGTCAGTATCGAGGCTGCCTGTTGCTTTTAGCGGGGCTATGCCTGGTCTTGTTCATATTCCGGTCGGTTTTAATCTAACCAGTGAACTGAACTTTGAAATTGGAAATCCAGCTTCAGGTAATACATGGGTGAATTCCATTTCGAAGTATCCTGCTACTGAAGAAATTGAGATTCAGATTTCTGATTCGCCATTCATTGCAACAACTGCTCAAAAATTTAAATACGGTGATATTGAGACATTGATCTCATTTGTAGGAGAACCGGATGTAACAGAAACTCAAAGCCTGAGTTTTTATTCAGAAGGCATAAAATCGGGAAGAGTTTTAGAAAGAGAATATGGAGATGGAAATCCGGATACATTTTACCAAAATGCTTCTTACTTATCTCTCAATAATGTAAATCAAAGAATAGGAGTGGTATTTGCACCAACACAAACCACGTATTGGCTGAAAGAACTTGGAATAAGAACGCTTTTTAAATCAGAACTGGAAGGTTCCGGTGTTGATGGAGGTGAAACAAGAGATTTTGAGGTTGATATATTCACTTTTACACAAGGAAAACCTGATCAGCAGCTAATCCCAACTACAAAAATAAATGCAACCAGAGAATCCGGAAAACTGGTTGAAGAAGTATTTTCATTATCCGATTTCTATGTAGAATTATCATCAATCTCGGACAGTATTATTATAATTATTGGTAACGATGAAGACGACCAAAACTTCATTGCACTAGGGATGGATAAAGGAACAGAGAATGCGTCATTCTTTTCGGAAGCTACAGATAGCTGGGTTTCACTTTCCGAAAAAAGCATAGGCAGTAATTCACTTTCCAACTGGAATCCTGTTATTCAGATGAATGCAGTGCTTCCTGAAGTGAGAGAGGAAAACACAACTGCTATTCAGGAAATTGAGTACAACTTTAATGAAGTACTGATAAAAGTTATGCCCGTAGAAGAATACGACACAACTTCTGTACATCTGATTGCTAAGTTACCGGACGGAAGCTTTAGAAAAGGAGGCTTATCCTCGAAAGAAGACAACGGGTATATATTTACACTTCCTGTTTTGGTGAATGGATCTTATACACTTACTGCGGGTTATCAGTCGCCTGATTCTGAAATTACTTACACCGATCAACAAGAATGGAGCATTGAAATTCCCGATGGTTTTGAACTGAGCAATAATTATCCCAATCCATTTAACCCATCCACTACTATTCCATTTATCCTGCTGGAAGAAGCAACCATTGAATGGGAAGTTTTTGATGTATTGGGAAGAAGAGTCACGGGGGTTGATCCCAGACTATTTACTAGCGGAGAACATAGACAGGAATTCAATTTAAACGGATTCGCTAGCGGAATGTATATAGTACGTGCTACCTTAGAAAGAGAACGAGATGGAACAACAAAATTCAGAACTCAAAAAATTATGCTTATTAAATGAATAATATTGACAGTCATTCCGCGGCGAATGCCGTGCCAAAGGCATCACTTTGTGGGAATCTCGATTTTTTTGAAGAAAAAGGTTTTTACAAAGAGTTGAAGCTTTGTTAGAGATGAATCCAAATGGATTTTGCATAGATTTTTTGGAAACGCTCTAACCAGGAGCATTGGATTGAGGTTAAATTATGCTTATAAAATGAAAATTTAGATTTGAAATAGACTAGAAATAATCCTGACAGGATTTTGATTTGTTACACAGATTGAAAATTCCTCGGTTTGGAATCCTGTCAGGATTAGTAAAAAAATTGTGGCTAAAACTGCAAAATAAAAATGGTGAAAGACAGGATTACAGCCTGCCTTCCACCTTAACAATAACCCCACCGATTGCTCGGTGGAATTACCATAACAAAACAAAAATACAATGAAAACAGAACTAAACTCAATAAACCAATTTCGGATGGCTTTTTTGCTGATCGGAATGGGAATATTGCTTTCATTTGCATGTAAGCAAGCAACGGGCTCTTTAGATATTTCTGAAGAAGAACCAATCATAGAAGATTTAAATATTAATGTTAAATACGCAGAATCATACGACCAAACCGTAACTACTTTTTCCCGAATATGGCCGGAAGGCATATCTGCCGGATTCGGAAAAGGGAAAACTTCCTCAGGTGGAGAACTTTTGGTGGATTATGAGAGAACCCGTGAAGTACTCGCTTTTGATGAAGACGGCTACATGAGTACAGTCTCGGAGTTTCTGGAAGGGGACGGAGAAATGAATATGCCTGAAGAGGCTTTCAATGATCTGAAAGATATAATGCCTGCCAGATCCAATGACTACGATCCTGTGGTTAAAACGGTGATGGAGGGTGGAAAAACATTTCAATATGGAAAGTCTGGAAATTTGAAATACCAGTTTGAATATGATCCTGAAGTTTTCAGAGTTACTCAGGCGGAATTAGACAGTATGGAAGTTTGGGCTAATGCTTCTGATGACACTGATCAATCAGTTCAGAGAAATCTTATAAACCTGAGCCAACAAAATATAAACTTTGAAAGAGTCGGAGACTTTCATGTTTCCTACCAGGTAGAACTTGGTGATGAAGAAAGAAAACATGGAATAGCTACCTATCAATATGTTGATGACTTGAGAACAGGGTTAACAACTCAGTTAGTAGTGCTGAGAACGGATGGCAGATACGATTCTATTGTAAGAAATATGTATCAAACCGTAAATAAAGTCCCCGTTTTGACTTCCGAAACAAGGTACACCTTTGGAGAAGTAAAAGGAGAATGGTCGATTGCATACCGCCAGCGGACTACAAGAGAAAGTATAAACGTAATCAGAAATTAAGAGGTAATGACATGAATATTCAAAAAATAATTGTAATAATTGTACTGTCAATAATAGCGACAGGAAGCGCACTTAGCCAAAAGAAAATTGGTGTTTTTGTACATGGATTTAATGGCTCTTCTGAAAAATGGACAGTTGAAAGTAAGGTTCCACAAAATTGGAAAAATGATGGAGTCATTGATGATTTTGTTGCTTTGGATTATAAAACAGAGGAGCTAGCAACTGAACAGTCTCAAGGAATACTTCTTAATGAGTTTATAAAAAGGATGGATGCTATTCTTGGAGACCCCTCTGATGATATGAGCGTCACACTTAGCAATCGTGCCAATAATGAATGGATTATTGTTGGGCATAGTCTTGGCGGTATTGTAGGTCGGTTACTTTACCCAAAGTTACGACAAGCAGGTTTCAATGTAGTTGCAGTTACGTCTATTGGTGGGCCTTCACAAGGAGCGGCGGCGGCAGATGTAGATACATTGCTCATCGAAAATCAAATCAACAGAATTAAAGACAACTTCAAAAACGCAACTGATAACGAATGGCCTTTTTTATCTTATATACTTAATTGGCAGCAAACATTTAATACCTTTGGGAGTTTACTTGGAACTAATCCAGGACCATCCCATAGAGAAAGATTGGAAATGATACCAACGTATCTTGAAATAGCAAAAGATTCTGCAGTCGGTTATTCCAAACGTGTACTTAAATCAGGCGCAAACAATAAAATAGGGGTGAATGGAGAATTAATAAAAGACATTAATAATTTTCCCAAGAATAACATCAATTTTCATCCACAGAACTATCTATCTATCATTGGAGCTGAAAAAGATAAGGCTCCTATCAGAATGATAGGGCATATTTTTAATGATGAGAAAACAAAAGATGAAGTTAGTAATTTGGAAGATCTCGATAAGTTTAATGAAGATTATATGGGACGAAATCAGAATCACTGGGATAGAGTAGGAGATCGTTGGTCATGGTGTGCTTGGTTTTCAAGTAGTTGTAAGAGGTCGAGAGACACTGCAAACCGAAAAGAAGGATTCTGGAAAACAGCTCGTCGAGAAATAAGTGATTTAGGTAAAACCTGGTCCACGATTATTAATTCGTACAGACTAGTTCCTGTATCTTATCGTACTTATATACCTCCTTGCCAAGAAAATTTCGAGAACCCCGGGTTTGGAGGAATCAAGCTTGATGAAGAGATATGCTCTCAAAATCCTAGTGGGGAATATCGCTATGAATATGGGACTATGAAAGTATCAGACAAAAATGACGGAGTGGTTAACATCCACAGCGTGCTGTGGAGTAAAGGGGATGCGTTTAACAGCTTGCATAACCGATACTTTAGTGATGTACAAATCAATGCCAATGGCGTTGATGTAGGAGGATACAACCACTTTGAGCTACGTAATTACAGTCGTGCTTATGAACTCAAAGATAAGAATGAGAATATTGGGTTTCTAAAAGGATCTAAAAATCCAGCGATGGAACGAGTTGAAGATTGGATAAGTGACGGCTTCGAGTTTTAAATATTAATTGCAGCCTCATTGGGAATGAGGCTGCATAACTTTTACTATTATGAATAAAATTATTTGTATTTCAATTCTTGGATTACTTGCGTCCTGTTTTGGCTCTCCAACCGATGAGCCTAAGGAAGATGTAGAATTACTTCAACTTTGGAGTGTCAATCATGGAACAGCAGGAGACGCACCTCCCGTAATTCATGAAGACAAAATTATTATGTCCGGCGGGCTATTTGTATATGCCTTAGAAGAAGAAACGGGAGAAGAAATTTGGAAATATCAGTTTGAAGATGATAATATACTACAAGGGAGAATTTTTCTAATTAATGGGAATCAGGTAGCTGTTGCTCATACTGATAAAATAAGAGCATGGAACATTTCAAATGGATCTTTAGAATGGGAATTTGATTATGAAGCTAATAAATTAAAACCAAGGCTTATAGGAAAACATGTTTCTTTTCAAAATAAATATGGGTTTACATCTGAACGCAGTAAGCTTTTTGTACTCAATAGGTCAGGAGATATAGAAATGGTAAAATATTTGGATAGTGAATTTGGAGTGCAAGGATTGACCTTTTTTAATGATAAGCTATATGTGAGTCAAGGTAACACCATACATGGTCTACTAACAATAGGAAGAATTACGGTACTAAATGCTCAGACAGGAGATAGCTTATGGGCTTATAATACGGAACGAAGTGGATTTAGTGAAGCTCCCATTATTGAAGATGGTATTCTGTACGCAGGGACAATTGGTAATTCTCCAGAAAATACATTCGTAGCCTTAGATGCAGAAACAGGAGAACTTATCTGGGACTTTGTTAGTAATAAGTATTTCACTGAGTCTTTTATAGTTGGTCTCAAATATATTTATTCAAGCACAGGTGGAACTATATTTGCTCTTGATAAAGCCACTGGGAATTTAGCTTGGACATTTACTTGGACAAGCTCAACCTTGGTCAAACCAGTTTATCTGGAAGGTTATGTTTATCACTCCGATCATGGTCGTTTGTTCGTAATTGATGGAGAAACAGGTGAATTGGTTCATGAAGAACCGTCCCCAGGAGGCTTCATTTGGCACGTAGCTGCATCATCAGACAAAATATTTGTCCAAACCAGTAATCAGCTTATTGCTTACCAGCCGTGGCACCTTAGAAATTAGCGGAGCTAATAAATGT
>CAXBHO010000086.1:0-16842 GCA_963975485.1 uncultured Balneola sp.
AAATCCCGCTTAACAGTATCAAAACTCCTGTTTTTTAGTTTTCTTACAGACACTACTTAATATGTATTCCGAGCTACATTAGTTCCATCAGACGGGTGATCCGTCAGATGGAAATGAACAGTTAACTTTATTGCTACACAAGAACGTTTGGGGAAATAAAAAAGGGCAAGCGATCTATATCACGCCGCTACGACCAAATTACCGCTGCTGCATTCCTGCCCTGACGGAGTTCAAAGGGAGCTGGCTGTATAGGACTTGCCCTAAAGGGATCACAAAGATACAAGAAATAGTAACCAATCGTCAAATCTAATTAGAAAGAGTTTCAAGCTTTGAGTTTCAAGTTATAAGATTCTTTTAATAAGTGTCTGCAACATTTTTTGAACTTCTTCATTTAAATTAAGGGTTCTCAAAAGTTGATTACTATCAATTAAATTGTTCTGTTGTAATAAGAGAATCTGTGTTTCTAATTCAAAACTTGATCCAAGTGCAATTCGCAAAAATCTTTTAAAGTCTTTTTTACTATCTCTACTACTACCTTCAGCAATGTTAGATGGAATAGAAATGGAGCAACGTAAAATCTGATCTCTATAGGTATATCTTTCTGAATTTGGTAGTAGGTTAACAACTTGTGAAACTTCATTTGCTAGTTCCATACTGCGTTGCCAAACAATCAATTTTTTAAAATTCTTCATAGTCTTGAAACTTGGTACTCAAAACTTGTTACTATTTACTCTTCATCACGAAAACACCGTCCCAATTCTCTCCCGGAGGGACTTCTAGCATTAGTTGACAACGATCTAATAATATTTTAGAAGGATTAATTTTATCAGCTTCAAGAGTAAGAGATTGATTGAATAATTCAATAGCCTTGCCCCATTTTTGAGTTGAGTAAGCTTTAATTCCCTCTTCGTAGAGTCCAATACAATCAAACAATTCTTGTTCAGCCTCAGAACGTAGAGCTGCGATTTCAAATATTTTAACAGGTTGCGTTCTTCCTTTCACAACAATTTTATCTAAATAACGAAATACACAATCATCCCCGTATTTTTCAGCTTCTTTTTTAGTTGCTTCAGTAACCATGGTATAAACGCCGAAAGCTTTGGCACCACTTTCGCAACGAGCAGCAAGGTTTACATTATCGCCCATCATGGTATAATTGAATCGACTTTCAGATCCCATATTTCCGGTGATCATTTCTCCCGTATTCATTCCCATTCGGTTTTTCATTCGTGAAACAATATCAGGCCAGCCATCTATTCTCCATTTTTCTCTGAGATGTATCAATTCTTTTTGCATAAGCTGTGATGATACACAAGCTTTAAGAGCGTGATCATTAAAAGGAAGTGGAGCGCCAAAAAAAGCAACGATAGCATCCCCAATAAATTTATCTAGCGTACCACCTTGGTTTGTTAGGATGTTAGTCATCGAAGTCAGGTACTCATTTATCAGAGTTACTAATTGA
The DNA here is from genome assembly GCA_963975485.1 of uncultured Balneola sp. GTDB lineage: Bacteria > Bacteroidota > Rhodothermia > Balneolales > Balneolaceae > Balneola. Next base: position 1,463 of record CAXBHO010000086.1, read on the forward strand.
GTCGGGCTCATTTGTTCAGAAAAGGTTGAGAAAGCCTCAATATCACTGAAAAAAGCAGTCATATAAGTTTCTTCTCCACCGAGTTGAGGATCTGTTCGGGATTCAACCATTTGTTCCACTAAAGCAGGGGAAACGTACGATGAAAACATACTTTGAATGCGCCTTTTTTCTTTCTCTTCCACAAAATACTGATACCCTATAGTGCCCACTTGTGCTACAAACAGCGTAATAAGAATGGAGGTGAGATTTAAAAACAAATTAGCACTCAAAAAAGCTTGTACAACTATGAAAGAATAAAAGCCCATCAGTATAAACATAGAAAGACCACCCCAAACACCTCCAAAATATCTGTTTATAAAAACCAATAGGATTGAAAGAGTTGCCATTAATATTAAAACAGAGGCGGCACCTTGGCGGTTTATGTAATTGCTATCAAGAATAGTTTGAATAGCATGAGCATGAATTTCATAACCGGGTCTTGGTAATTCTTCTACTTCACCCGACGAACGCACGTTTATTCTAGGAAGTGGAGTTGTATAAAAATCTTTCAAAACCGGCATAGTAGAACCAATAATGACGATTTTATCTTTAAACACATTATCATACAGTAGCCCTGTCTCAAATTCAGGATCATCAAATGCATTTACATCAAAACCTGCTTCTGCTTCCATTCGGGTAATGTATTCAAGATCATCAATGACGTCAGAAAAATCATAACTAGGGAAGATCCCTTCTGACCCATAGTAATTAATGGTAAATGAATTTCTTGAGTTTTTTAAAATAGAATAGGGACCTAATTTAAATACCGCCCCGTCAGATGATCGTAATCTTTCAATAGAATCTCTGGGTATATCATCATAAACAGCTAAGGCTTCTAAACCCAGCTTGTAGTAATCTTTATTGTCGAATTCATCTATCCGGCCAAAGGAATAGGTTCTTACAGCTTCATCAATATCGTTATCGATGCCGACCAAGCCTACAGGAATTGGATTGGTGTTTCTGAAGAGTTCTCTCGGAAAAATCCTTTCTTTCGTTTGGCTGGAAGATGTTTCTGTTTGTGAAAGTTCACCTGCCAATACCACATTTCCATAAGTTGAAATCACCTCAGCAAATAAAGAGTCGTTTTTAAGATCATACTGATCGGGTTGATCAAATATTACATCAAAAACGATGACTTTTGCTCCTGCCTTATTGAGGTTTTCGACAAGTTTTGCGTACACATTTGTAGGCCAAGGGTACTTCTGAGGAATTTCAAAATCGGCATCTTCACTAATAGGCACCAAAACTATGGGTGAATTTTCTACGGGTAGTTCACCTCGTAGTTCGAATAAAAAATCTCTGAAATCAAGTTCAACAGATCTGAAAGTTGGGATATTTGATAGAAAACTAGAAACAAGAAAAGCCAAACCTGCAATTAGGAGGTAGATGCTGATTGGTTTTCGACTTTTTTTAGCAGGCATTCAGTTAGAAATTGAACAAGTAGCGAAGAGCAACTATGCGGTCATTTGAATTTCCGGTTCCGGACACGTTAGTAAAATTAGCATCAAAAATAAATGAATGGTTTTTAGTTACATCATACCGGGCTCCGGCTTGTATCACGAAGGTTCCAAAATCCGATTCATTTACTTCCGGGCTTAGCACAAAATAATCGTTCTCAGGAGTATTATCGGCTTGAACAGTTGGCTCAACAATTAAAGCTCTGGTTTTAGAGGTATTACTTGTAATAGCTAATCGTCCGTTTAGGTTCAGCTTATTATCCAGTATGAAATAGCTGGCACCGGTATAAAGTCCAAAAATATTGATCTCTGTTTGCCCGCTACCTGTTTCAGTATTATTGAACGTTAACCCAAGTTGTGTTCGAAGTCGGATTTCACTGAATCTGCTCGTAAGGTTAAAGGATATTGCTGAACTTTTAACATCTCCATAGGCAAAAACGTTATCGGTTGTGTTGAGATTGTTAATACTTAAAGATGCGTCATGAATGATATTCAAAAGCTCAAACTGTTGAGTAATAGATCCACTTAGATTCAAGGTGATACTTTCTTTCGGAACTGGTGTAAGTAGGGTGTCAATATTTCCAAACTCATCTACATCAATCGCAAAGTTTTGCACAGCCGCATTTTTAAACTCATCATCCACATTTGGGTTGAATCGATTTACCCCATTTTCTCTATTACGAAATCGAGCGCTAACACTCATTCTCGGTAATTTCCTTGAAACGGGATACCAACTTAAATTCGATCGGTAGGTGTTAGATTTTGTAGTAGCGTCTTTATTGTTTGTAACGTTGTCTTCTAAAGTTTCATAACCTAAGGTTACATAAAGTCGGTTTTTGAATAATCTGAAACGATCTGAAGCAGTAAAACCTGCAATATCTTTTCGCACAGTAGAGTTTGCCAGTGAACTAAAATTAGGACCAACCCATCTATATTGAAGTTTAAAGTTGTTGGAAGGATAGTTTATAGAAAGCTCAGAATTGGAACCCAAAATATTAGTTGGAAAAAATGTTTCCGCATCAGCACTATCAGTGTCAATATTCTTAACACGAATAGGTAAAACATTCATGTTCTCATTGATGATGATTAAACGTGATAGCTTGTCCAGCAAGTCGGCATCTTTTTGGTCAAGATCAAAACCGAGATCATCTGCACCCTGAACGGTAAGTGGACCGCCGTAAATATCATTATTCAGCGCACTAGCAACAGTCTCACTCTCCAATTGGATTCTGTTTTTTGCAAAGCCCATTTTTAAAGTAGTTCCGGCTACAAAATTTCCCTGAGGCCGAACGCTCCCGTTTTGTATTTGAAGTAATTCGGGATTATCAGCAAGCTTTTGGCGGTCTTCAACAGATAAGTTACTGTATAATGAAGGAGATCCTTCAAGTAGGTAATTATAGTTTCGTACATTAAAAATAGAAGTGGTATCATCTTCTACTTTCATTGCATGAAAGCCCAATTGAAATTTATTTTCATTTCCAAAAGCAATACTCCCGGCAGTAATTTTCCGGGTGAAGGTTCCTTTTCCAAGATCTTCAAAGCCTAAAGTGTAAGTAGTATCTACAGTCATCCCATTATTAACAACATGAGTTGTATCAACTCCTGAATAAAGATTATTAATTTTCCGGTTTACTTCACCTTTTACAAACTGAACATTGAAATTGTCTTTTAAGAGATTTATTTGGGTGTTAATGCCATAAACTCGGCGGCCGGAAATAGTAAACTTGCTGATGTTTGGATACACATGCCCCGCGTCAAATCTAAGCCATTTCCCGAACTGTAGATTGGCTCCATATCTGTTTTGAGGTTGTAAACGATCAGATTCCTGCGAGGTTAAAAATCCGTTGAAAGAATATCTAAGCAATCCATACTGGCCGGAAATATTTGAGCGGGCCGTGTAAGCATCATTCGTATTTCCACCGATTTTCTGGCTACGCGCACCAAGTTCAATACGTCCTATGGGTCTGTTTTTTCCTCCGTTATTAAAATCAGAAGATCTGGCTTGAGACGGATCAACCACATCAAAATCCCAACTTTCAACCAGAAAAATTTCAGTATCAGTATGGTACTCAAGTTTAACGGTGTGTCCACCATTCTTTAAATCTTTTGGGACGTAAGAAATGAAATAGTCGCTGGTATCGGCTAATTCGGTTACATCTCTGTTATCTATAAAAAGTTTAAACTCTCCCGGTTCAAGAGTATTGATATCGTAAAAAAGAGCGATTGCAATAACAACATCATTAGGGGCTAAAGCATCTCCTTTTTCCGGCGAGAGAATGGTGTATTCAATATTAGCATTCTTTTCTGCATTATTTGATGGCTTCTTTGAGGAAGGAATAATATCTAGCCGAATGGGATTTTCAGTAGGGGCGTTTTCAGGATAAAAAACCTGAGCCCCTGATCTTAAATTAAGTTGAAAATAATATTCCATACTGGTTGCCGTAGGCTCATCAACCTCAAAATTTACTGTAAACACACCATTGCGAAACAATACTTCTTGTTGTTCAAAACCAATTCCATCATCATAATTATAAAAAAGAAAGGCGTCTTGAACATCATTTTGATTTACACTTGGTACAATGAATTCAAGTGTATTTATTTCTCCACTTACTAACGCAGTAGGCGATTGATGTTGAACAGTAAACTGTGCAATCGTTTTAGCTTGTATAAAAATTGCACATAAACACAGCAATGCAATTCTAAGTACCCAACTTAGCATATTACTCCTTTAACCCAGGAAAAATTATAGTACTTAATTACCTTTTTCGTAGTAATCAATGGTTACTTCCCGTATTTGGCCGTTGGCATCTTTAAATCGAAATTTGATCTGTTTTTTGATCATTTCTTCATCCAGTTCATCAAAGCCTTCGTCCAAATTATTAATATCATCGTCTGTAAGTGTTCCTGATTCTATCCCGTTTGCATTCTCATTAACTTGAGCATACATTTTTTCAAATAGAGATACTGTTTCACCGGATTGCAAAGCTGTTACATCAACCTGTCCTTCCCGTACCCAAACATAACCATCTGAATTGCTTCCAAACTGTGTTCCTTTAACAGAAGCTAGAGAGCGAGAAGTAGAAACTTCAAAGTCATTATTACCCTGAGGTTCAACATTTAGAAATATTTCACCAAGGCTTAAATCAATTCTGGTATTAGATCTTTTAGAGGTTAACTCGCTTTCTCCTCTAACAATAAGTAATGATTGAGGCTTAACTTTTACAATGCTTTTATCCATAAAAACAACTAAAGCGTATCCTTCAGAGTCTGTTTTAAGGGTATCGCCATCGTATAGCAGTTCAGCTTTTTTGTTATCTAAATCAAGTCTTTTGGATCGGTCGGCGCTTCTGTTTTCTATATCAACATTAGGTTTAAATCTTTTTACGAAAGCTAACGGACGGTCGTCTTTAACAAATTCTATTTTTAAAGCTCCAATTAAAACAATCAAAGCTAGAATGGTTAAACAGGCCGGAAGGTGTTTTCTGAGTTTCATCTTAATTACCTCCACTTAAAACGATATCTCCATTCTCAATCTTTCGGAGAAATTGGTTTAGTACGATGGCAGCTTGATTTCCTGAATAAGTTACTCCATCAAGCTCAAAACTTTGTATGGTATAGCCGGAGCCGGTTAAGTTTTCAAAACGCCCATTTCCAATCAATCTTTGAATTGCTTTCTTAGTCTCCTCATTAATAATAATTGGAGCTTCCGCAGTTTCAAGCTCGGAAAGTTTAAAACTCCAGATTTCTGAAGTTCTTTCTTCAAAATTATTTCCGGATTGAATGGAAGTACTTAATTGCCAGTAATAGGTTTGGCCGGCTTCTAATGGTTGTGCTCCCGATGAAGGATATTGAAAGCTCTCGCCGGTTACATAAACATCAAGGCTTTCATATTGCAATAGGGAACCTCCATCAGATATTGGAGCGGAACTTCGAGCACTTTGTAGTTGAGACTCAGGGCTGTCGTTTGCACTGCTTTTAACTACAATCAACCGATATTCGATACCTTGTTCACCTTCCCAGCTAAATTGTGGGTATGGATTCGTAATCTCTACATTAGCATCTGTAATATCGCCGGGAGTTCTTAAAAAGAAATCAACAGATTCTGCAAAAGGAACGCTACCACCAATTTGGGCCTGGGCAGAAGCAAGAGCTACTTTCCTGTTTTCGTTGGTTATCTGGAATATTGTTAATTCAATTGAGTACACGTCTGCAGGTAGCGTTGTAGAGCCTCCTAAATTCTCAATAAAGTTGTCGCCTTCAGAGGTAAGCCCACCATCAAACTTTACAGTTTCTTTAATACCCGGCACATTATCTTGTGATAATGTATTGTTGGTAACATAAATAGATTGTCCTGATGCTAATGAAAAAGGAAATCCCTGCCGAGAAGAAACATTTACAATTTCTCCTACTTTTCCAGCAAATACTTTTACTTCCAGAAATAGGTCGCTAACAACGGTGTCAGAAACATTTTGTATAAATCCTGAAACCAGAACAGGTCCTCTGCCATCTTTATCTATACCTAAATTTGTAAGCCCCAGTAGTTGAGAGTTGGAGAGTATATCAGAAACCTCAATTTCAAGGCTAATATCTCCCGGTTGTGCCGGTTGAGCATTAACATTTTTAATGGGAACAAAAAAGAAAGTGCTCAGTACGAGTAGTAAAATGCATAGTTTTTTTATCTTTAATCCATTCATAAATCCATCCCTTGTTATTTATAGAACAATATAATACTAAAACTGGGTTAGCTTTCCATCTTTTTTTAAAAAGATGGGCGTTTTTTAATATTTGAAAATGAATGAATTTAAATGTAAAATACTTAAAGATAAGAATAAGTGGAGCTACAGGGATTCGAACCCTGGACCTTCGCGCTGCCAGCGCGACGCTCTAGCCAACTGAGCTATAGCCCCAAAATGAACAAGAAAATATATAATTATTAAACAAGATTATACTTCATTTTAAAGAACTCTAAATTTTCTTACTTTACATGGCATGAAAAGATATTGCAGTATAAAATATTATGAACTAATAACTGATTGATAAATTTTTGGTAGGCAACATTTTAAACAATAACAAAACAACAACGAAATCTAAAACGATGAAAAACTCAAGACTAACATTAACCCTTCTTTCTACATTGCTGGTGTTCGGTTTGTTCGCTGCATGTTCAGGTCCAGAAGAATTGCTCGCTCCATCGGAACGTACAATTGATTATTTAAGATCTTTAGACGATGAAACACTTCGTACTTTGGATACGGATGCCGACGGCTTGAATGACTATTTAGAGATGTATGAGTATGATACAGATCCATTGGATGCTGACACCGACAATGACGGCTTAACGGACGGAGACGAAGTAAATACACATAATACAGATCCATTAACTGCTGATACTGATGGCGATGGTCTAAGTGACGGTGATGAAATTAATTCTTATAACACAGATCCAAATAATGCTGATTCAGATGGTGACGGACTAAGTGACGGTGATGAAGTAAATAAATACAAGACAGATCCTAATGATGCCAATGGCGATGCTGATGGTGATGGAGTTTCTGATGTGGATGAAATTAATACTCATGGAACTGATCCTAATAATCCAGATTCTGATGGCGATGGATTTACTGACGGTCAAGAGCTAGAAATGGGAACGAACCCTAAAGACGGTTCAGATCCTGTTTTAATTAAAAAAGGAGCCTTTAAAATAGTAAATTTTGGGTTTGATAGGTCCAACATAAGCGATATGGCTGCATCAAAACTTGCGGATAATATTATGCTACTTAAAAAAGCACCTGCATTTAGAGTACGTGTTGACGCTTACACCGATCATGTAGGTGGAGATCAATACAACTTACGTTTAAGCTTACGTCGTGCTAAATCTGTTGTTGATTTCTATACCAGCAATGGTATTTCTGCAAACAGAATTGAGTCTCGTGGACTTGGTAAAGCACCGGTTGCTTGTATGGACGAAACAGAAGAGCGTGGTTGCGAAGCTAACAGAAGAGCTGAGTCAATACCTTTAACTACTCTGAAGTATTCTCCAAAAAAGTAATTAACTGATTTCCAGTTAAAGATTTAAAGGCGAGTCATTTGGCTCGCCTTTTTTTTATGTCTAAAGATTTTGGGAGAGTTAACAACTGAGCTCCCCCAAAGGGATGACTTTGGCAGATTCTTAAAGGCGCTTGAACAAAGAGTTTTTCATTAGCAGGTCTGTGTTAACTGCGTTCTGTTTTTTGGATCACTGATTGCGCTGATTTGGATCACTGATTGCGCTGATTTGGAACGCTGATGAGGCGGATGAAACAGATAGTCAATGATGCGTGATAAATTTGTTGGATTTTAGTAGAACTAAAAACGGTTGGACGAGCCGAAGTCGTCAAACCGAAGTGTCCTCAGGCTAAATCAACTCCCCCATCTGTCGACTTCAGCTCGACTGATGGAACTGAACTACCTAACTTTCTTTACCAAGATTGGAATGGGGCTACAAAAGTCTCAGGATTAATTCCAAAACCAATCCTGTGCATCGCGGAAATCCTTTGTAACCCCGGTCAAAAGCGGATTGAGAAATAGAATTTTACCCCGAATTATTCAGAGCAGAAAGCTCTTATTCAATCCGCTTAATCTGTGTTAACTGCGTTCTGTTTTTTGGATCACTGATTGCGCTGATTTGGATCACTGATTGCGCTGATTTGGAACGCTGATGAGGCGGATGAAACAGATGGTCAATGATGCGTGATAAATTTGTTGGATTTTAGTTTAAAGCCGGTTTTGTTCCCAAGCCTGAACAGTGGCGATATTCTACAGTAATTTATTCGGGTAAAGAAGGATTGATGTCTATTACGCTATTTGCCGGATAAAAGATGTGGGTACACGGTAGCTACGTGTAGGCAGGCTCTGAGTGACTCTTATTGTAAGTTGGTTTAAAGCTTATTGAAATGGTTTTTAGAATTGAATGCTATGACTTTATCAAGTATTAAGCGACTCAGGTTTAAAAGAACCTTGCAACACTAACTCCGGGATAAAATCCTGGGTCATCAATTCTGAACGCAAGATCGAAGCGGAAAAGGTTGAAGATATTACTAACCGAACCGCCAACTTCAAGGTGTAGATCCTCAGTACCAATAACACCAAATTGATTAATATTAGAAGTTGAATTCCAGATTTTTCCAACCCCTCCAAAAGCTATGATCGAAAGTCCGGTTTGAGGTGCGTTTCTCCATCCGAGCATCTCTAAAGGGACACTTCGGAAATTATGCTCCGCATTTACGGCAAAATAACTAGCACCTTGGTAAGGAATGTATCGTTTAGATCGAAAAGCACCGAACGGTGTTATGTATCCAAAAGCGGCATCTAGTGTGCCGTTTTCTTGCACAGGAAGATCACCTAAATAAGTACCTGCATTAACCCGAATGTCTAAAGTATTAGGAAAGAATCGTTTTTTATAAAGCGTATTAAAGCGTTTGAAAATATTGAGGTTGAATTTTGTGAAATTCCAGTCACTTCCAATTGCTTTGGCAGATTGTTCTACGCTAAAACTAGCCCCGTTCAATTCTACCACACCAAAATTGTTTTTTAGATCTCCCCTTGATACCTGAAATTTTACCGAACTTAGAGTTCCGTCTTCGATAGGAGGATTTATTCTTTGAAGATTGTCTCTTCCAAAGAGATCGTAACTCGTTTTATAGTTTATAGAGCTATGTTCTTCCAAGTTATAATACAATCGGTAGGTGTAGCGATGTTTTTTAGGACGAAATCCGGCACCAACTTCAAACCGTTCATTTCTGTAATAGTTGAAGTAATCATCAAAACCGAGCAAAGGCATTACACTCGTAATAGTCATTCCATATAAATCAGAATTATAACTGGTTCTTGTGTCTGCATCATACTTTGCGGAGACTACAAAACGGCGTGTATTTTTAAGCGGCCACCAGCTTAAGCCTACTCCGTAACCTACATCTTCGTATCCAAAACTATATCCTAATTTTAGGCTTGATTCCAAGCGTTTGTCTAAATATCTGCGATTATGTTTAAGACCAATATTAAATACATCGACTCTGTTAAAACGGCCTGTTGGAGAGATGTTTGAGACAAATTTACCAATGACTCCTTGGTTTTTAGATTTTCGTGAGCCACTACTCTCCGATCCTGAAGATGTACCTACTGAAATGGTTGTTTCACCACTATCATCACTTTCTTCATCCCAATCAATAAAACGGGTTAAAAATCCTTTTGGTCTGAAGGACTTTTCGAGTGTAGCCGTACTGTCTAAACTTTTATAGGCTTGTTCTTCTTTTGAAGAAAGCGGAACCGGTTCAACGGTATTGGTGAATATCGAGTCAGCTTTATTGATAGTTGTAGAATCTATACTAAATAGCTTATTTTTTTTATAAAGTGAGTCGGGAAGATCAACGTTTACTTTATAATTATTCATTTTTGAGACTTGGTGGAATCCAATTGGGGGAAATCTCAGACCAACAATTCCTACTTCTATTAAACCGTCTATTCTAACATCAACCGGAAGCCAAAAATCACCACCAAAATTACTAAACTGTTGTTCGTAATAAAGATTGAAGTCCTGAACCGGAGGAGGAAAAACGATAACATTGTTTGGCTTCAATTTTACAGACAAAAGCGCAAAATCTTCGTCCAACACAAAAATGGTACCTTCAAACAGAGGCTGAAGTTTTCGTTTAGGTTCAACAGAAATCTCAAAAACTATTTTATCATCAATGCTTGTGTACTCTACTAATTTGAAGGTATAGTACTTTAAGGCTCTTTCATCTGTAATTCCTACCACATCGAAACCGGCAATATCCAGTTCATCATCATAAAAATTGGGCAAATAACTAACACCGGCAAAATTATCAGCACCTTCTATGTTTGCCGTTTGTCTTCTCGATTTAAGAACTTCTCGCGGACCTCTTTTTTTATCCCAAAAAACTTCTGAGACACTTTCAGTCACAGATACAATGGTGGTGTCATTAAGGAGTTGTTGACGAGAATATGCTTCTGCAGTATATGTATTGAGTTTGGCTCGCCATATCTTTTTTCGTGCAATTACTTCTTTCATAATTGCGATGGCAGGATCTTCAGACGTCACCACCAGTTGTTCCATTTCAGCAACAGATACTTTAAGTAAGAAATCTAAAGGCTCCGAATGACCTGCTTGAATGGTCTTCTTTTGTGTTTCAAAACCAATATAACGAACAACAATAGTGGCGGGAAATGATTTTACCAACAGGCTGAATTCGCCATCTTCGTTGGCAATAGTTCCGGTATAAGTTCCTTCAATAATAACATGAGCAGCAGGCAAACGCTCTCCGGTTTTAGCATCGGCTACGATACCATTAATTTTAATCTGAGCGAATACTGAAACTGAAAATGAGGAAAGTAAAAACGAAAGAAATAAAGTTTTTTTCATAGCTATGGTTAATTCACGGAACCTTTACTGCATAATAACATGATTGTTTCAATAGATACGAAACTATTGCATTAAAATTATGCAGATAAGCGCTTAATAAATCAACTAATAGCCTGAGTTCGATATAAGATTCTTACATTAAACAAAGGAGAAGTCATCTCGCGACCTGTCCGCCGTACAAGCCTGCGTGCCGAAAAGCACTTCTGCTTGCAGGCATGTACTATGGCGTTGGACGCTATTTGAATATATGTCTATCTGAAAATAGATAAAAAGTACTTTTAAAATAGTAAAGAAGTCGATTCTTATATCGAACTCAGGTTAATAGCTAAATAATCTTTTTCCTTCCTTTTAAAACAGCTCCTAAAATTCCGGATAAAATCGCCGCCCCAATGATAGACCAAATGATCGGAAATTGGCTGCCACCAATCTCAACAGACCAAAAACGAGGTAGGTCGAGTTCAACAGCAATCCACTTGCCAAGTATAGCGCCAATAAAACCAACGCCGGCTGAGATCAAGCATCCTCCACTGCCAATTTTAAAGCCACCTATGCTTTGACCGATTCCGCCACAAATTGCAGCTATTAATAAATAGATAAGAAAATCAAAAAGTCCCATAATGTTAGTTTAGTGTGAATTCGAAGTAAGAGTAAGCCTAAGAGTCATTCCTGCGAAAGCAACGCCAAAGGCACTCCCATGGAGGAATCTGAATTTATCCAATAAATCATATCATCGTGTTAATTTCAACATGAGATTCCAGGCATGTGCCGAGGTATAACCTGTTGTGTTTAATATCATTTCAAATAGTTTTTAATGTATTACTTTATTTTGTTCTAAAACGACTGCTTTCTCTAAAGGTTTCATAATTACTCTATCATCTAATTCAAATATGTCGCGGTTATCTGTGTGAACGATATAGCGGTCACCTCTAAAAAGAACATAATAAGTTATATCATGACCCCGAAATTCTCTCCCGATAATTGTTCCACATTCTTTTTCATCGGATGCTTTAGAAATTCCAAGATGTTCGGGACGAATTGAGCAAAGTACTAGTCCTTCAGCGCTCTGATTAAGTATAACGTGACCAAATTGAGTATCTACTTGTTCACTGCCATCAGCATAAGCTCTAAATAAATTAGTTCTTCCAAGAAATTGAGCTACAAATTGCGTTTTTGGATGATAGTAAACCTCTTCCGGAGTACCAATTTGTTCAATTTTCCCATTATTCATTACCGCTACACGATCGGCAAATGATAAGGCTTCTTCCTGATCATGCGTTACCAAAAGAGCACTCATTCCCGATTTCTTTAAAATGGCCCGAACTTCTTTTCGGGTAGAATCCCGAAGCATGGCATCTAAACCTGAAAATGGTTCATCCATTAAAATAAGTTTCGGCTTTGGTGCAATAGCTCTTGCCAAAGCTACTCGTTGCTGTTGTCCACCGGAAAGTTCATCAGGGGTTCGGTCTTTATATTTCTCCATTCCCGTTCTGCAAAGAACTTCTTCAGCATACACAGCGCGTTTATTTTTGGGTGTGTCTTTAAGGCCGAATGAAACATTTTCCAAAGCAGTCATGTGTGGGAATAATGCGTAATCCTGAAAAACAAAACCAACTCCTCGTTCCTGAGGTAAAACGTGGGTTTTGCCTTCTTCAACGATTTTATTTTGAATAGATATAGAACCGGAGTCAGCATATTCAAATCCGGCAATAAGCCGTAAAGTAGTAGTTTTTCCACAACCACTGGGGCCTAATAGTGCAAAAATCTCATTTGGTTTTATATCAAATGAGACATTATTTACCACAGGATTATTCTGTGTAAATGACTTAGTAATATGTTGAATTTCTACAATGGAGCTATTCATGCAAGCGTAACAAAAAGTCTTTTAGGTAGATTCATTCTTAATAAGATACAGCTTTATGCTATTTAATGGCTTGTTTTTTCCATTCAATATTTGGGAAACAAGTTGTTAAGACGTAAGTTAAATGACTAACATATTTATTTATAAAAAAACTACTTACATCATGAAAAATATTGGAGTTAAATTACTACTAGTTGTACTTGGTTTTACGATGATTACAGCGTGCGGTGAATCAGAAGAAGAACGTAGAGCCAAAGAACAAGCACGAATGGATTCTCTTCGTAAAGTACAACAACAAGAAATAGCGCAGGAAATGGCAAGGCTTGAAAGGCAAAATGCTGCGGATACAACCGAAAATGGCACAGAGGCGAAAGAAGAAATGACCCAAGAAGCGGGATATTCTTTTGTTGAAAATGGACAATATGCCGTGCAAGTTGGTGCTTTCCGGTCTGAAGACAAGGCCAAAGGTTATATTTCAAAGTGGTCTGATAGAAATTACCCAAGCGCATATACCGTAAAAATTGGCAAAGAAGAATACGGAGACGTATGGTTTCGTGTTCGTGTGGGCTTTTTTGGAACTAAGGAAGATGCCGCTAAGCTCGGTGCAGAACTAGCTAAAGAGATAAATTCAGGCTACTGGGTTTCTAAAGTCAGGTAGTTATTTTTAATAACGGGAATTTTAGTTGTATATCTCCCAGGCATTTGCGTAATTAAAGGAACGCTCAAGTAGCGTCTCTCTTGATGAATAGTCAGCCCATTACGATCGATAATTGTAATGGGCTATTTTTTTTTATTGGAAACTTAAAATTCAAAATTTAAGAAGTATTTAAAACTGGAACTAAGTTATTTCTTTAGTTTTAGAACTTGAATGCTACACCTATCCTGCTAAACTCATAAGTTGTTGCCTCAAAACCAACGTTTACTGCAAGTAATTGTAAGTTTACAATAAATGGCACTTTGAAGTTTATTTTTGGTTCCAAAGCAAAAACCACTCCTAAAGAAATTAGCGCATCGGCTGGTTCAACTTCTTTTGTCCTGAAACTTTCTGCAGCGCCCAGGCTCTCATGTCCTTTGTATTTTCTGTATGAAATTCCTGTAATACCGCCCATACTAAGTTGTCTTTTTTCCGTCAATCCAAAGCTATATAATGTTTTACTTAAAGAAAGTCTGAACTCATAATAGGAATCAAAATATCGGTATCCCTTTGGTAAAGAGGATTGGTTTCTGTCCCATGCGTCGATATCATTGGCAATAGAAAAAGAAACTCCTAAAGCAGTACTGTTCTTTACATAGCCAAGTTCCAAGGTATATGCTAAAAACTCCTCTATATCTCTTGTACTTATTTCTTCCATCCTATTTGCCTTGGGATAAAAGAAACCGAAATCGAATCCAAACTTGGGTTGAATATATAATTCTCCCTTAGGTTTTGGGATTGAATTTTGGGCGTACACATGACCCGCACCAAGTTGAAAACTTATAAATAGAAGAACAGCTGCATATAGTTTATTCATTTTGCCTCCCATCCTTTAAAGCAATACAAGTTAAAATCTGATTGAACAAATACTTTACCAAAACCAGCGGATACATTTCGTGAATTGGAACCATCAGGAAGGCTGGTTTGAAGTAGAATTTCTCCTGTCTCTGCATCTAGAACGAAAAATGATCCGCTGTGGCTGTGATACACAAAGCCATCCATGTAAGCAATATTGGACTGACCGAATCCACCACCAGGAAAAGGAGTACGCCATAATTGCTGGCCATTGCTTTTATTCAGAGCAATTAAATCTGCACCTTCATTTATAAATAAAGACTGCTCATTTAAGTTATATGTCCAAGCTTCGAATCCCAATTTTCGCCAAATGACTTCTCCTGTATTAGTATTTATAGCCACGAACTCACTTGGCCCGGATGTAGTGCCCGCATAGATGATATCGTTTTCAATAATTATGGGTGAGTATAAATAAGAACCATTATCTGTTTCGTATTTCCAATTCAATGTATCTGAATTAAGATCATATGAATTTATCTCACCAATTGTACCCTGCTCCGTCCCATTTCTATAGCTATGAGTAGTGATTAATGAACCATCATGATAAGTAACAGATGTAATTTTATGATCGAATGTTAATTCTTTTACAAAAACACCTTGCTTGGTGAAAACCAACACATTTCGATCTTTTCCAATTAAATACATTTCATTTTCAGAGAAGCTGTCATTTATGAAATCAAAAAATATTTTATCTCCACTATCAAAAATAGCTCTTTCGGTTCCATTCGTTTTGTTTAAAATAACACCTTGTGAAAGTTTATCATGTTTCACATAAATGGATTGACCATCATACGTTATTTTATTAGAAACAATAGGACTACCGTCAGATAGTGGATATTTCCAATTCTCTTTGCCCGTTTCTATCTCCAGCATAGTTAGATTTCCATCAGGAAAGATTAAAACCCTATCGTTATCCATTATTGTAGGAGCACCTGATACCAAAGATAAAGATATAGATTCATTCGAATAAGAATAACTCCACAAAAGGGATAGTTCTTTTTCGACAGGAGGCTCTTCTCCGGCTGTTTTTTCAATGCACGAACCAAATAAAATTGTAAA
>CAXBHO010000087.1:0-16733 GCA_963975485.1 uncultured Balneola sp.
AGAGACTATTCAACCTAAATTGTAGCAACTACAACGCCGTTTTGCGGAAGTTGAGATAAGAATATTATCAGAAGATAAATTTCCTTTGGGGAATTCTTCAAATCGGATATTTAAACTGTAATCCGTCATATTATTTATTGCTCAGAACATAATCTTAAAAAAAATATCAAAACCTAACTCCTGAAGCTCCGACGCAGAGCGCACGGAGCTAGAATTATACCTAAAGCGTATCGAGAGGAATATCATCAGATTATATTTTTTGCCATGATTTTCTTTTACAAAAGCAATTATGGAGTTAGAACTATAAATAGAGCGTACGGAGATAGAATTATATCAATCATCTAAAACAAAACCCAATGCTGAGGTGGGTTCCAAAAACCAAATTCTCTTCCTGCCGTGCTCCTCGTTCCATACGTTTTGCGTTGTAATGATCGGTGTGAGATTAACTGTAAACTATACACATCCATCATTCAAAAGAATCCAAGTTTAAATTCAAAGACATCGAACCATCGATTTGATCGCTGATACTTATTTCAGCAAGTTTTCTTCCGGCTTGGACTAAAGGTAAACACACTGCGTTAGCGCCGGCTTCCTTCAAAGCCTGATGTTCTTCATCTCGCATGGTCAATGCGTAAATATCTGCTTTGTAATTATTTTCCCGAAGCATTTTTGTTGCCTGAAGTTTTGTGTCAGCATAAGGCATTGCAAGCATAATTGCTTTCACAGCACTTAGGTCTATATTTTCCCAAAGCTCGGCATCTTGAGCATCGCCATAAACAACTCTGCGTTTTTTGCCGAGATTATATTCAATCTGACCCGGATCTGAGTCCATTCCCGTAACTCTGAATTCACGCTCTTTTAAGTAATCATATGCCGAAGAACCTGCTTGGCCCATTCCAACTACCAAATATTCCGCACCGCCTAAATTTACCACTTGCTGACCGGGATGCTTCACATTTCGCTCAAATGGAATAAGTGAATGTTCAAATTTTTTCCATAGAATGTTAGACTTAGCTGAGAGCGGAGCATTCAGGGCATAAGAAACAGCTGTTAACAATGCGAAAACGATGATGGTTGATTCCGGGATAAATCCTGAAGAAGCAGCAACCATTCCGGCGATCAACGTAAATTCACTGAACGATGTCATCGTTAGAGTAACCATAAACGAGTTTCTGGAGCGCAGCTTAAAGAGAATCAGTAGAAAGAAAAATAAAACAGCTTTAATTGGAAGAACAGCGAATAAAGCCCCAGCAAATAAAAGCTCATTCATATTTGGAAGACCGGCCAATCCAACTTCCAGAAAAAATCCAACCAAAAAAGCTTCTTTTAATCCCCACAATTTTTCAGAAAGTTCATCCGATTCGTGAGTACCTGCCAGCAACGCACCCGCAACCAGGGCTCCTAATTCGCTGGAAAGTCCTAGCAAATCAAAAAGAGCTGCGCCTCCCATTGCGAGTAAAAGCCCATATAACAATTGAAGATCTTCATGTCCACTTGAAGTAAGCAACTTGAAAAGAACAGGTCTTAAAAACGGCAAAACCAATAATGCAAAACTCCATATTGATGGAATTCCTCCCCCTGTTAAAGCCAGAACAGTTATTGCTACGAGATCTTGCACAATCAAAATACCAATTGAAACACGCGCATGAAACGCATTCAGTTCACCCCGAGCTTCTAACGATTTTGCAGCTAAAACTGTACTTGAAAAACCAAGAAGTATTCCAATAATCAATCCTTCGATTACGGAAAACCCAAACGCCATCGAGATCAACATGAAAATCCCGGCGCATATTACAAGGTGAATACTTCCCGCACCAAAAACTTCGGGTCGTATAATGTTTTTTATCCGAAGATGAAGACCAACGGTGAAAAGAAGAAAAATAACTCCATAGTGACCAATCGTATGAAGCAGTCCGCTTTCATCAGAAACACCAAATGCAGAAAGAATTACTCCGGCAATTAAATAACCAATTAAAGGCGGGAGTTTGAGTTGTTTTACAACCATCCCTAAAATGTACGCGAGGCCGAGCCAGAGAATTTCCATTTAAAAAATTATATGTGTTTCCCGAGGCATTCCCTCAGAAGAATTATGAGTGTTGAATTTCAATGAATTAATTCAACATTCATAATTTAGAATCCAAAATTCTTTGTACTTCTGCAATCTCATCTTCGTTGACAAGGTGTCCCATACCCGGATATATCTTTTTTATAATATTTCCACCAAGCTTTGTAAACACTTCTTCCGTTTCATCTACTCTTTCTTTAGGTATATGAGGATCAACATCACTACAACCTAGAAATACTTCTGTACCTTCAAGTGATCCTTCGTAGTTTTTTGAAGATACCGAATCTCCAATCAATCCACCGCTAAGGGCAATTAACCCGCCGTAAAAATCGGGATGACGAGCTACAAACTCAGTAGCCAAACATGCCCCCTGAGAGAAACCAAAAATGAAAATTTTGTCCTTTTTAATTCCCTCATTTTCTGCTTTCACAACCAGATCGAATATCGCTTGTAACCCCGAATTTAAACCAGGTTGATTTTGATCGGTTGGTGCAAGAAATGAATACGGATACCACGTAAATCCGCTTGCTTGAGGAGCTAAAAAGGTAATCTGATCTTTATGATCAAATTCGTTAGCTAAACCAATAATACTTTCTGCACTCGCTCCGCGGCCATGAATCATGATCATTACAGCTTTAGCGTCTTTTAAATTCGGCCCTGCTTGTGCAATATTCTGATTTTGATGTGGTCCTGAAAATGATCTGCCGGATGAAACTTTAAATAAATTCATTGTTCTTAAAATTAGATATTTAATTCAGGTAATGAGTTTTCAATCAACGTTCTTCTTGGTTCTAACCAGGGTGGTAAAACAAGCTTTTCTCCTAACTGTTCGAACTCTTCATCCGAATCATAACCCGGCCCATCTGTTGCCATCTCAAATAATACTCCGCCAGGTTCTCTGAAGTACACTGATTTAAACCAATGTCTGTCTATCACTTGAGTTGGTTGCAATCCTTTACTTAACACGCTGTCCCTAAGTGTTTGCAGTTCTTCGATGTCCTTAGCTCTGAAGGCAACATGATGTACAATTCCTCGTCCGCCTTTCCCAAGAAAGTCATCTCCGGTTTCTATAATTAGATTCCCGCCAATGTTTGCTTCGGTTTCGAATCTGGTCAGATTCCCTTTCGACTCTTTCTCCTTAAACCCGAATAGGTCTTTAATCACATCCACTGTTCCTTCTGCTTCTGAGAGATTCAGCCTTGTAGACCAAAAACCCTGAATAGCATGATCAACAGGTACTGTAGTTTCAAATCCACTTACTTTTTCTTTAGCATTTCCATCAAATACAAAATCGAGTTCTAAACCATCAGGATCTTGGAAACGAATAGCCGGATTTCCAAATACATCAAAAAGATCTGAGTGTTCAATTTCTAAATCGGAAAGTCTTTTTAACCAAAAATCTTGAGAGTTTTCAGGAACTTTAAAGGCTACATTTACTGATTCCCCTGTTCCCGGAATTCCTTTATGAGCTCTAGGCCATGGGAAAAAAGTTATACTTGATCCCGGTTGTGCAGCTTCATTTCCGTAAAATAAATGATAGGTAGATGGATCGTCTTGGTTGACTGATTTTTTTACCAATCTCATACCTAGTTTATTCACATAAAAATTGTAGTTCTCAGCCGGGTTTCCTGCTAGAACAGAGATGTGATGGATTCCTTTTTCGTGTTTCATTTTGCCTCCTTAATTAAAAAGAAACGAATATATTAAATAATTTAATATTAAACTATAATTATATCTAAATTACTCTCTTACAATATCTAGAAGCAATTCTCCTCCATGTCTCATTTTTTATTCAGCAAAAAGCTCCTGCAGAGTTCGAAAAACTTTTTTTTGAGTTGAAGCAGAAATTCTTCCCAATTTTTTAATTAATGTTTGTTGATCAACCGTCCTGATTTGATCTAGTACAATTTGTCCCGATTTATTTTGAAAGGTGAGATTAATTCTAGTCGGATAGTTTTTGATAGAAGTAGTCATTGGAGCAATCATTACTGTTCTAATGTTTCTATTCACCTCATCCGGTGATACTATTAAGCAAGGTCTGGTTTTCTTTATTTCTGAGCCTTTAGTTGGATCAAGAGAAATTAAAAAAACATTGAATCGAGAAAGATTTCTTTTTCACCATGTCCAATCAGTGTCGTCCCATTCTGAAGGGCTTTCAGTTTCTTCTTTATCCAATATGGAATCATCATTTTCTTTTGCCATTTTTTTGAAAGAAGACTCCCAGCCTATTCTTGGTTCTTCTACAGCTTGTAAAATAATTTTGTCATTCTTTCGCAAAAGTTCGATTTCTCCTTCAAGTCCCCTTGCTCGATAATCGTTTTAGGAATTTTCACACCCTATAATTTTCCTGTTTTTATAATCTTTGTTTTCATGACGATTTTTTTTACTCACCACATTATACATTCAATATAATTACATTTCAATTATTTTGAATTTAACCTATTTTTGATGATTCTTACATCATGAAGCGTCCAAAAAATATAGATAAGGCTGTTGTTGACAACATTACCAAGTTTGGTGGTGATCTTGAAAAAGCTCGTTATGTTGATTTCTTTTTATACTTTAAAAATGAATACGATGCAACTTGTGTAGAAATCGAATTAATCAATCTTGGATTTGAAACTGAAGTAAACCAAAGTTCTTATGACGATAAATGGGGTTGCTATGCTCATAAGAAAATGATAGTAACTACGGAGAGATTAATAGATATCGGAGATTGGCTGGAAGCCCTTGCTGAAAAACATAACGGCAATTATGATGGCTGGGGCACAGGAATCTGATTACTCATTTTTTACAGTTTGCTCTATAGTAAGTCAATCTTCAGATGTAGTAAAATACCTGCCGACCTTCTTAACAAATGGTTTACAAAAGCTATAATAGTTTTAAAAATCTGACCGAGCTACAACTATTCAGAGTTTAATTTAAATTTACTCTGTTAGTCAATAAAAAAGGTTTCTTTCTTACAAATGAAAATGGATCTCTGTGCTATTTCAACAATCTATCAAACTCTTTAGGAACCGGAGCCTCAAATCTCATTTGCTCCTTCGTTTCAGGGTGTGTGACTGAAAGCACCGCTGCGTGAAGCATCAGGCGTTTTATTCCTTTCCTTTTTTCGCCGTATACATAATCACCTGTAACAGGAGTTCCTTTATCTGCCATATGAACACGGATCTGATTCTTTCTTCCCGTCAGCAATTCTATTTGCACCAGACTAAAATCTGAGTTCTCTTTTACAACTTTGTATTTAGTCGTAGCAAGTTTTCCTTCTTCGGGATTATTAACAGAGTACACTTTGTGAACGCTATTTTCCACCAGATAAGAGCTTATTGTGTCTTCTTTTGCAGAAAGCGAGCCTTCAACTACGGCAAAATAAGTCTTAGTAAAATCTGACCAGTTATCTTGAAGAAATCTTTTAGCTTGATCCGATTTTGCGAAGATCAGAACACCGGAAGTATCTCTATCTAATCGATGAACAATATAAATTCGTCTCTTCGACTTACTATTCCCTTTTTTTACGTAGTCATTCAATAAATAATGAGCAGTATTTACGGAAGCTTTTTCATTTCCCATAGTTAGTAAACCGCTGGACTTATCGATCACCAGGATATCATGATCTTCATACAAAATGGTTAATCCTTTGGGATGATAGCGTTTTGGCGAAGATTTAAACTTTTTTGGACTCATAATTCAATATAACCTTTAACCATCTAAGTAGTGAAATGAGTTACTAAAGAATTGATAATCTGCCTATTTTAGCACTCATTAAATCTTCATCGAATCATTCTAAATGAATATCTACGCTATTATAATCCTTGCAACCATTGCTGTGGATTTTGTACTCGATCTGGTTTCCAATTATCTGAACCTGAAATCTCTATCAAAAGAGCTGCCTTCTGAATTTGAAGGTGTTTATGATCAAGAAACCTATGCTAAATCTCAGGAATATACCAAAGTTCAAACTCGTTTTGGCTTTATAACCGGCGGATTTAATCTCATTGTGCTGCTTACTTTTTGGTTTTCGGGAGGCTTTAATTGGTTAGATCAAATTGTTCGTGCTTGGGGGTTTGGTGAACTAGTTACAGGATTACTGTACATTTCAATTTTAATGACCGCCAAAACCGTAATTTCCCTTCCATTCAGTATTTACTCAACCTTTGTGATTGAAGAACGATTTGGCTTCAACAAAACCACTCCCAAAACTTTTGCACTTGATTTAATAAAAGGACTTGGTTTAGGCTTGATTATCGGGATGCCATTACTTGCCGGAATCCTGGCTTTCTTTATGTACACAGGAGATCTTGCCTGGTTGTACGCGTGGATTGCAATCACTCTTTTTTCTTTGGTGATGCAGTACGTGGCCCCAACCTGGATCATGCCTTTATTCAACAAATTCACTCCACTTGAAAAGGGAGAGCTAAGAACGGCTATCGAAAATTATACCGCAAAAGTTGATTTTCCTCTGCAAGGTCTATTTGTAATCGATGGCTCAAAACGTTCCAGCAAGTCTAATGCATTCTTTACAGGATTTGGGAAAAATAAACGTATTGCTCTTTATGACACGCTGATTGAGAATTATAACAATGATGAGTTGGTAGCTGTATTGGCTCATGAAATTGGACATTACAAAAAGAAGCACGTTATTAAAGGAATGATTACCAGCGTTATTCAAACCGGAGCGATGTTATTTGTGCTTTCTATTTTTCTACAAGCGGAAGGTTTATTTGAAGCATTTTATATGAAAAAAATGTCAGTATATGCAGGACTTATTTTCTTTGGAATGCTTTACGCTCCAATCGATATGATCTTATCTGTTTTTATGCAGATCTCTTCCCGTAAACATGAATATGAGGCTGACGAATTTGCTGCAACAACTACTGGAAAACCCGAAGACATGATTGCAACACTAAAAAAACTCTCAAAGGATAATTTATCTAATTTAACTCCACATCCTTTTTATGTATTTTTGAATTATTCTCATCCACCGGCATTACAAAGGATTAAAGCAATAAGAAGAATTTAGGCAGAGTTTATTATATTATTGTAAACCAACTGAATGCCATGACCATTGTTATTAAAAAAAATGACGATATAAAAGAGATTAAAAATAAGCTCAGGCTTTCTGATTCCGGGAAGAAGATGGACGCTTCTAAATATGCCGGTAAAATTAAACTTACTTTTGATCCTTTAAAATATCAGAAGAAAATCAGAGCTGAGTGGGATGAATCTGATCGTTGATACTAACATTGTGTTTTACTTATTGGGAGGAAATAGAAGAATTAAAAGCCTACTCAACAAAACTACAGTTCATATTCCTTTTATTGTTGAGATTGAGCTTCTTTCTCATCCCAAAATTAAGACTGAAGAACTCAAATTAATACGTTCTTTTATCAATGACTCAATTCGAATTCCTTATTCAGATCAACTAAAAGAATCTGTAATTGAAGTTAGAAAAAGTTCAAAAATAAAAATTCCTGATGCATTTGTTGCGGCTTCATCACTTATCACAAATTATACTTTGGTAAGTGCTGACACAGATTTTAGAAAAGTAGAGGACTTAAATTTTATCGAGTTTAACTTATCTTGAAAACTTCAAAAAATATAGAAACCATTGCCATTCATGGTTCCATGGATCATTCATCGGGTTCAAAATCGGTAGTGCCTCCTATCGAAGTTTCCACAAACTTTGAGCATTCTGAAAAGGGTCATCAAGACGGCGAATTAATTTATACACGCCATGCAAATCCGAATAGACTTCAGCTGGAAAAGGTGCTTTCAGAACTGGAAGGCGGTGAAGCTTGCGCCGCTTTTTCATCTGGAATGGCTGCGATCGGAAGTGTATTCCAAGCCTTAGAAAAAGGATCTCACATCATCGTTCCTGAAGATGTTTATCATGGAACCAGATCTATTTTAAATATTTTTGGAGAACGGTGGGGGTTACAGTTTACTTATACTGATATGACCGATCTGGAGTCTGTTCAACGTAATGTACTCCCTAACACAAAATTGATCTATGTTGAGACCCCTTCTAATCCTTTGATGCATATTACAGATCTTGAAAAAGTATGTATGCTCGCTAGTTCAATCGGAGCAAAAGTTTGCGTAGATAACACCTGGCCTACTCCATTGAACTTAAACCCCATAGAGTTCGGTGCAGACTTAGTAATGCATTCAACGACCAAATATTTAGCGGGTCATAGTGACATTCTGGGCGGGGCTATTATTGTCGCTGAAATGGATCAAATGTTTGAGGATATTCGAACAATTCAGCGGGGACAAGGAGCCGTCCCTTCTCCTCAGGATTGCTGGTTACTAACCAGAAGTATTAGAAGCTTTCCATATCGAATGCGTGCACACAATAAAAACGCTGAGACAATTGCCGCGTTTCTTTCCGATCATCCTAAAGTAACGGATGTGTTTTACCCAGGTTTAGAATCTCACAAAGGACACGAGATAGCTCGCTCACAAATGAAAGGTTTTGGTGGAATGATCTCATTCCTCTTTGATGGGAATGAGCAAGAAACACTAAAAGCAGTAGCTTCGTCCCAGCTGATTACACGCGCAACAAGCTTAGGTGGCATTGAAAGTACATGGGAACATCGCCGATCTAGCGAAGGAGAACATTCTCATTCCCCGAAAAACCTGATCAGATTGAGTGTAGGGCTTGAACACACCGATGATTTAATGGATGATTTAGAACAAGCTTTAGGAGGCTAGTGAGGGCATCTCATCGTAGGTTTTACCCTTGAGTTTTCGACCATTTTCTTTCTTTCTTACGCCACCCCATTGCTTAAAAAAGAAATGAACGTCAGCTTTTTTGCATTTATCTCTTATTTCTAGGACCCATTCTTCTTTTAAGTCTCTTGCTCCGGGTCCAGATTCTCCCCCAACGATTGCCCAATCAATTCCAGACAATTCAAGGCTTGGCAAAGGTCCAATAAGGGGCTCTAATGATAAAAACTTTACGTTTGCTTCACACTCTGCCAAATCATCTTTTCTATGAAGTACTTTTTCATCTTCAATAGATGTGCCCATCCATATATTATCTGTCCAGGTTAGTTTACTTGAAAGTTCTTTTAACCTCTCCGATCTTTTTGTAAGCACTTGGAAGGTATGTTGAGAACAATCATTCATTACTTTAAAAGTCCTTTGAATAAACTCTAAAGGAACTTTTTCATGGAATAAATCACTCATACTGTTTACAAAAACTATCCGCGGCTTTTTCCATGTATAGGGAATATCTAAAGCATCTTCGTGAGTTGTAATTTCAAAGCCATTTTTGTACTTCTCGACTCCCATTGCTTTTAGCCTTCTAGACATAATTTCTGCGTAGCAATGTTTGCAACCTTGACTAACTTTATTACAACCAGTCGTAGGGTTCCAAGTCATTTCTGTCCATTCAATAGAAGATTGTGCCATTTTTATGTTAAGATATGTTCAAAAGATGTCAGATACTGTCATCTTTTAAGGATAAAAAATCTACTGCCTGTTTGCTAAAAGCATTTTCAGAGATTCTAATTTTTTGCTTTGGAATTAATTTTTCGTTTATCATGATCTGTACCACTTGTTTAGCGTGCGTAGGTAGAAATCCCTGAGATATCGAGAATTTTATTATTTCAATATTGGTTTTTAGTCTTGAGCTTAAAATTAAATTGATTAACTCCTTTTCAAAAGATAGAAGTTTCTTAGGTGTATTGAGTTCTCTAAATAATGAAGGAACATTTGGGTTTAGATTATCATTATCAATATCAAAATTAGCATCACCTCTATCTGGGTCTATTTTCCAACAGTTTTTTAAAAACTTAAAAGCTCCCTTAATATGAGCAGAGCCAAATATAAGTCCATAAATATTAGAGTTCTTCTTCAATGAAAAAGGGATGAGATTCATTTTTGGGTTGTTGCAAAGCTCTATTCTTAGATACTCTGTGACCATTCTATGAGTTTCATAATAGTTATTACTAGTGAATTCGAATTTAGAAGTATCAAAATATTTTTTTATTTCTTCTGTTTGTGCAAACCTCCGAATAGACGATGAAGCGATAAACATTATAAAGTCAGTCGTTTTTAAATTCATAATCAAAGACAGCCGTTCAAAGTCTACAAGTGATACTCCACATTGATCCAATAAAATTAGATTAGCGGAGCTTCTTTGATTCATCAATTGATAATATTTGTCAAATGCATCTTTAAAATCTAAAGAAGAATAGTAAATATTTATTCCTAAGCCATTATCTAGCTGTTCTTTGTTTATCATTTGTTTTAAAGCTTTTACTTTGTCCGAGTTCTCATCATTTAAAAAAACATTTATCGTTATTTCGGGATTATTTAAATACCGATAATACCTTCTTAGAGACTTTAAAATTATTGCAGGGCTACCATGTATGCCGTTTGAATCTTTCCCGGGACCACAAAAAAAATCAAACACATTTATAGTCTTATAGTACTTTACTTTCGCTGATAAGAATACTGGAAGCCATTCAATTATGTAATCTTCAAAAAGTAGTAATTTAACTTGTGTAGATTCTCCAAAGGGAGAGTTGTGAAAATTGATATTGGACATATTTTTTTATTTATGTTAGACAGTTTCAAATGGTATTCCTTACAAAATCTATAAAAAGCGCTTTTCTAATAATAAAGGAACTATATGCATTTTGATGTAATTAGAATAATGCTGAACTTTACAGTCCTTTGCAAAAACAGCTAAAACCGCCGTTAAGGCATTAAATTAAAAGATTTTTATGGCTAAGGTAGAAGTAGTAATGCCCCAAATGGGCGAATCGGTAATGGAAGGAACAGTAATTGAGTGGAGTAAATCTGTCGGTGACACTGTAGAAGTTGATGAAACCCTTCTCGAAATTGCTACTGACAAGGTAGATACCGAAGTTCCTTCCCCTGAAGCAGGAACGCTCGTTGAGATCCTTGTTGAAGAAGGAGACACTATTGAAGTTGGAAAACCTATTGCCATTATTGAAACGGATGCGGATGCAGTTGGTGACACAAGTTCAACTCCCGAGCCGGAAGCTAAAGATGAGTCGGCTGAAAGTGGAGAAGAAGAAAGCTCTGATGATGCAAAGGAAGAAGAAGCTGAAACACAGGAGGAAGAAAAAACTGAGGAAGCTCCTGCAGCTGAAGAAGAATCAAAAGCAGATAGTGAAGATGATAGTGGCGAGCGCATCGAAGTGGTGATGCCGCAAATGGGTGAGTCTGTGGTTGAAGCTACCGTTATTGGTTGGAATAAAGCCGTTGGAGATTCAGTGGAAGAAGACGAAACGTTATTAGAAATTTCTACTGACAAAGTTGATACCGAAGTTCCTTCTCCTGCTGCCGGTACACTTGTAGAAATTCTAGCTGAAGAAAACGACACCATTGAAGTTGGACAACCGATTGCAATTATTTCAACAGGCAAAGGAGCTGCTAAAGGTTCTTCTGCTCCAAAATCAGATTCCGGATCTTCATCAGCTAAAAAAGAAGAAAAGAAATTATCTAAAGAAGAAGTTGCGGCAACTACTCCTGATGAACTCATGCAAAATAATGGATCGGGTGATTCCTCCGGCGGTTCAGAGCCACAAAGAATGGGAAGCGATGGAAGATTTTTCTCCCCGCTTGTTCGCTCTATTGCAAAAGAAGAAAGTATAAGCCAGGAAGAACTGGAAAGCATTGAAGGTTCGGGCCAGGGCGGAAGAGTTTCCAAAAAAGATATTATAGGTTACATTGAAGACAAGAAAAACGGCAAGGTTTCCGCTCCTAAATCATCACAAAGTTCTGCAGGTTTAAGTAAACCGAGTAGTTCTTCCTCATCAAGTGATGGCGCAATTTCTGCCGGACAGCTGGATATTAAATCTCCAACTGGTGATGTGGAAATCATCAAGATGGATCGTATGCGCAAAATGATTGCGGAGCATATGGTTAAATCGGTTCAGACATCCGCTCACGTAACTACGTTTGCAGAAGTTGATGTAACCAACATGGTGAAATGGCGAAACGCTAATAAAATTGAATTCCAAAAGAAAACAGGCCATAAGCTTACCTTTACTCCATTATTTGTTGAAGCGATCATCAAAGCAATGTTGGAATTTCCGCTTATCAACAGTTCTGTTAATGGTGATGAAATTCATGTAAAAAAAGACATCAACTTTGGCCTGGCTGTAGCTCTTGGCGAAGGTGGTGAAGGTGGATTGATAGTGCCTGTAATGAAAAAAGCTCAACAAAAGAATCTTGTTGGCCTTGCTGAAGCAGTAAATGAAGTTGCTACAAAAGCTCGTAGCAAGAAATTAAGCCCGGATGATCTTGTTGGCGGAACCATCACTTTAACTAACTACGGAAGTGTTGGGAATATCATGGGAACTCCGATCATCAATCAACCACAGGTTGCTATTATCGGAACAGGAGCTATTGAGAAAAAGCCTGTAGTACTTGAAACCAAAGATGGAGATGTAATTGCAATCAGGCAAATGATGTACTTATCCATGAGTTATGATCACCGAATTATTGATGGCGCTCACGGTGGAGCATTCCTAAATAGAATTAAACATATCCTTCAGGATTTTGATTTGGAGCGTTCGGTTTAATTCAAAATTTGTCATTTCTCTCCGCTGGCTAGCGGAGAGAAATGACTGAACAAAAATTAAAATAGAGACGTCTAAATGGCGTCTCTTTTTATGTTGAAATGAAAACAGCAGAAACAATTTCAGAAATTCGTAAGTTGGTAAATCAGCTCAAAAAAGAGGGCGAGAAAGTCGCTTTTGTGCCGACTATGGGAGCTTTGCATGACGGACATTTATCTTTGATTAAAATGGCTCGTGAGTATGCCGGCGCTACCGTTGTTTCTATTTATGTAAATCCCGAACAGTTTGCACCACACGAGGATTTTGGAACTTATCCCAGAACAATTGAAGCTGATTTGGAACGCTGCAAACAAGAAAATGTGGACGTTGTTTTTATGCCCGCCACCGAAACTATGTACGATTCCGGTAAAAAATATTTCGGTATAGAAATTGATGTATTGAATGTTCATTTAGATGGAGGAAGTCGCCCCGGATATTTTCAGGGAATCGCTCTTGTAGTTAATAAGCTTTTCAATATTGTAAATCCGGATATTGCCGTATTTGGGCAAAAAGACTACCAACAGTTTCGCATTATTGAGCTGATGATAAAAGAGTTTAATCTTGATATTGAATTACTCATGGCGCCAATCGGGAGGGCTACAGATGGTTTAGCGTTAAGCAGCAGAAACGCTTACCTATCAAAAGAGGAAAGAGTTCTTGCACCCGGCTTATATCGGGCATTAACCTATGTTGCTAATCAAATTGAAAATGGTGTAATGACCCCTGATTTATTGATCAATCATCAACAAGATGAACTGGAAGCCAAGGGCTTTAAAAATGATTATCTTTCTGTGTATTCATTAGATACTTTACAGCCCGTTGAACAACTTTCTAAGAATAACCGATACTTGCTTGCTATAGCAGCATATTTGGGGAAAACAAGATTGATAGACAACGTAATTTTGGAACTTTGAGGGTATAAGCAATGCAAATAACCATGTTTAAATCGAAGCTGCGCCAAATGGTAGTTACTGATGCTAACCTTATGTATGAGGGAAGTATAACTATCGATCAGGACTTGTTGGATACCGCTAATCTTCTTCCGTACGAAAAAGTTCAGGTTGTAAATATCACCAATGGCTCTCGTTTAGAAACGTACACTATTCCGGGCGAGCGCAGAAGCACCGTGTGTTGTATGAATGGCGCAGCTGCCAGACTTACTAGAATTGGTGATAGAATCATTGTAATCAGCTACGCAGAAAGGACTCCGGAAGAAGCAAAATCTCATAAACCTATCCGTTGTAATTGTGGATGAGAATAATGATTCCAAAAAGATCATCGATGAAACTAAATACGCATCAAAGTATGATCTGGAATCAGGCTTACTTGATAATACGTTAATAGACGAAGAATAAGTTTTAGTACAATTGAAATTTAGGGTACGGGCTAATTGATGTTCATCATTTTATCGCAGTTTTCTTTTTTACCCACTAAAATAAAATGGTCTCCTTCTTTTACATTCGTGCTTCCTTTCAGTATTCCTATATTTTCAAATTCTTCTGATGAATTCTTCTTTCGTTTGATCGTAATCAGATTCAAACTATATCGCTTTCTGATTTTTAATTCTTCCAACGTATAACCTACCATTGTATCAGGAGCTTCCATTTCGAATACCGCTAGCCCTTCTCCAAAATTAAATACATCTGTTAATCCCTTTCTTACTAACGAAACACCCATCCGTTCCGCAACCTGTCGTTCAGGATGTATTACATCTGTAATCCCAATTTTCTTAAGAATCTGTTCTTGAGTGTGAGACCCTGCTCTTGCATATACTTCTTTTACTCCTGCATCCAAAAGGTTCATAGAAATTAAAACATTTGGCTCAAACGCTTCCCCGATTGCAACAATAGCAACATCTACTTTAGTTATGCCGTGACTCTCAAGCAGGTCGTAGTCTGTTCCATCAAAACAAATTGCGTCCGATACATAGTCCTTGATCTGCTCTATGTTTTTCATGTCTTTATCGATTGCAATTACATAAGCGCCTTCTTCAGAAAGCGTTTTGGCTAATTCACTTCCAAAAGCGCCAATTCCAATGATTGCAAATTGTAGATCCTTTCTGTTATTCATAGTTATTTAATTTACAAAACCATTAGGGTTTCTTCAGGATATTGATAATTTTTGTTCTCTTCTTTCTCAGCAAAAGCTACCATAAAGGTGAGTATTCCGACTCGTCCCCAAAACATAGAAATTGCAAGAATAGATTTCCCCCAATTGCTTAACTCAGCTGTAATTCCTCTTGATAACCCAACCGTTGCAAAAGCTGAAACTTCCTCAAAGAATAGATCAAGAAATGGAAGGTCTTCCGTAATTGAAAGTAAAATTGTACTAATCACAATACATATCAGCGCTAAAAATAATACGCTTATTGCTTGAAAAATAATGCTGTTTGGGATCGTACGTTTTAGCATTTCCATTCTACTTTTGCCGGTTATCGTCATAGAAATTGATCGTAATACTACCGCAATTGTAGTGGTTTTAATTCCCCCTGCTGTTGATGCCGGCGAACCGCCTATTATCATCATACTCAGCATAACTAAAATTGCAGACACTCCTATTTCTCCAATATCGACGGTATTAAAACCGGCTGTTCTTGTAGTAACACTTTGGAAAAAGGAAACAAGTATTTTGTTACCTACAGAAAAATCTGCTAATGTATTATTCCATTCTAAAATAAGTATCAATATAGTGCCGCCAAAAATAAGTATTCCGGTAACCCTTAAAACTATTCGGGTATGGATCGACAACCTGCTCCGCCATTGATTATTTGGATTTTCTCTTTGAATGATCTCCCAAATAGTGGTGAACCCAAGCCCACCTAGTATAATTAGTATCATCGTAGTGATGTTAACCGGGAGGTTTGTAACGTTGTGTGCATCAGCCAGGCTATTGGTAAATAAAGAAAAGCCTGCGTTGCAAAAAGCTGATATTGAATGAAAAATAGAGAAGAAAAATCGCTGTCCTTGACTTGCAAACTCAAAATCCCAACTAAAAAAGTAAACAACAGCAGCTAATCCTTCAACAAAGAAAATAAATCCGATAACCTTTTTTAAGGTAGTGCTTAATAGGTTTGTATTCTGCTCTGCAACAACACTTTTAATGGCATTCATTTGAGCGATTCCCAATCCTCCACTTATATAAATGAAAAGAAAAGTTGCAAAAGTAACGATGCCGATTCCACCAAGTTGCATCAATAACATGATCACAATTTGACCGAACAAAGTGAAATGTGTTGCGGTATCTACAACGATAAGCCCTGTTACACAAACGGCACTTGTTGAAGTAAACAAAGCGTCTATGAAAGCCAAGCCCTCTCCATCAATAGTGGATCCGGGAAGCATTAAAAGTGCACTCCCGATTATAATAATCACCAAAAAGCTATACACAAGAAGTCTGGCAGTATTTTTTTGCCGATCAAGCATGTCCGGCAAATTATAGACAACCTTTGAAGACATAAAAATCAACAAATAGCCTTTTATAACATTTAGAATAAAGTTTTCGGGCGATTCTATTCCAATGATTTCAAGATCAAACTTATTTAGTAACTCAAGATTCAGCCCTGTAATTAAGTACACTGCAAAAATACTTAGCAATACTTCGAACCAGCGCTTTTTTAAATACAGACTACGTTTGTTTGTGAGAAAAAATCTCAAGATCACGTTTGCGACAAAGCCAATTAGTAATCCCTTCTCAATTTGAATATTTAGACGGGCTAATTCGGGTGTTAAATCAAAGCCTATTGGAAGCAGAAAACTTGCAATAACAAGAAGGGTTAAAAAAATCATGAACCTACGCAACCAAGGATAAGCTACTTTGTCGATCTCATAGATATCATCCTGAACAAACTGAAAAAGTAGCGCTACCTTTCTTCTTCCTTCTCTAAACTTATCTAAAGCTAAAATAAAGCGCTTTTTCCAGTGATAAGGCAGTTTCATAAACTTAGAGCAAAGTTTTGCAGATTTTAGATACCATTATAGAGTATCAAGACAAAACTTACGTATTTATTGGCTATCTAGCTCAACTTCCGCAAAACGGCGTTGTAGTTGCTACAATTTAGGTTGAATAGT
>CAXBHO010000088.1:0-15971 GCA_963975485.1 uncultured Balneola sp.
AAAATATGGCAATAATTTAATTACAAGCTTTGCATATAATTTGGCTTAAGTTATTGGTTAATTGGTAAGATGAGTTAAATTCCTCACCTTTTGGTTCTGGTCTAAATAACGACTATACCAATTAACCATTAACGACACTAGTTCCACACGCTCAGTGTTAAAACTAAAATCGGTCAGACGAGCCAAAGTCGTCAGACCGAAGTGCCACCAGACTAATTTAACTCCTCCATTCGTTGAACCGGGATTTCCGGGATTATAGAATTAACAGGATGTAGTTCTCAGTCCATCTTTAATCCTGCTCATCCTGAAAATCCCTTGTAATCCCGGTCAAAAGCGGATTGAGAAATATAATTTTATCCCGAATTATTCGGAGCAGAGCTCCTGTTGGACATTCCGTAGCTGAGCTACGGAACGAGAATAAAGAGATGTCTCTTTCTGATAGATTAAAGTACGCACGTGATTAATCACGTGCGTACTTTAATAATCACGTGCGTACTTTAATTAAGCCTTTAGATCTCCAATCTACTCCACAATCTCAAAATTGATTGAAATATTGCTCGTAACAGATACCGTTTGGGCAAAATCCATCATAGAGGGAGCCGAAGCTTTCGACCTAAAAACATCTGCTTCCATTGCCATTTGAGGACGACTAATCTGATATTCCGAATAGTTGATAGTTGTTATTTTTCCCAGTTTCACTCCTGACTGATCTGCAATGAACTGCGCTCTTTCTTTTGCGTTCTGAATGGCAGAAACAAGTGCTTTTTCCTTTCCTTCATCCATTTTTGAAGACGAGAAGTTTCCGCTAAAAGAATCAAATCCATTGTTAATCAAAGTAACCTGGATCTTTTCATAAATATTAAAATCAGAAAAACTAACGCTCACTTGCTGGTTGGTTTGAACAGTAAACACTTCCTGGCGATTGTTGTTATAGTTTGTTCGTTTATTCATTCTAATTGGCTGAAAATGGATGTCTTCTTCTTTGATATCAAACTCTTTCAAGAGGGAAGCTAACACCGTTTCTCTTTTCTTGTGAGCATTGTAAGCGGCTTCAGGAGTCTTTTCTTCAGCATTAATATTGATAGAAAAAACAATTAGGTCAGCGGGTATTAATTCTGTCGCTGCCATATTGATTGAAATTGTTCGTTGAGGATTTTCAACAATTGACTGAGCTGTTGTATTGCAATTCGTTAAAAGTAAGACGGGTAAAACTAATAATACGAATTTAATTGACCTACCAACTGATTCCATATTCCTGTTTAATTTGTTGAACTTCTTCATAATTCTTTCCCTTATTTAATTTAAATACTCTTTGTCCCTGTGCAGTTGATTCTTTGATAGTTAATCCTTGTCGATACCAACTATCCAAATACTCCAGATATTGTTTTTCCTGTTCCCTGTTTTTAATGACAAATCCAAAGTTTGAGAACTCGCCTTCTTCATTTTCCAAAACACATTGAATAATATGAAAAGCAGAGACAATACGCAGTGAATACACATAATGAAATTGAATCTCTTTCATGCCGGAAAGTTTCACCGGAGATGAAGGTAAATTTTCAGCTTGTTTTTTGGGCGCTAAAGTAAAGCCATTTTCAGTAAAAATAAATGAACCAAAATTCCTGGCCATCGAATATGGAAAGACCGTTATAAGTAAAGAAGCAACGGCAATAATGAAGCCCGGAATTTCAAACCATCCAAACCCGAAATCATCTGATGTTATTGCTAAAAGATAAAAGACAACATAACATACCCATCCAATTTTGTATTCTCTGGATGCCGTAAAATTCAACCTGCTCGAAAAAGAAGAATTTTGCCAAGGCTTGATTTTAGTAAGTTGAAGAGTCATAATTAGTACATTAATTAATCTTTTAAAATCTTTTTTACGATCGGTTCAATAATCTCCACCCATTCTTTATACTGCTTCCCGGATGGATGCAATTGGTCGTTAGCTATGTAAGAATTATCTGTTTTTGCTTGTTCAGAAACCGAAGTAATATTAATAAAAGGAATATTGTATTCAGATGAAATTGAATCAGCAATGAAATCATAAATCAATAGCTCTTTCCGAATTTTGTCTTCCCCTTTTTCCATTCCAAAAGGAGTTACGCCATAATTTGGGATAGAAACTACAAAAACGTTTTTGGGATCGCTTTTTGCAAAAGAAATAGCCTGCTCCAATAATTCTTTAAACTCCTTTTTGTACTGATCAATGGCATATCCTCTATACTGATTATTAACTCCTATCAAAAGGGATACGAGAGCATAATCATTTTCAGGATTCTGTTCTTTTATCGCTAATCGAAGCTCATCAGTTGTCCAGCCGGTTTTCGCAATTATTTTAGGATCAGCGACACTAAAGCCACTTTTATTCAATGCTTCGGCAAGTTGAACCGGCCATCTTTTATCTTCATCAACTGATTCTCCTATTGTATAAGAATCTCCCAATGCCAAATATTTTAAACTCGAATTCTGAGATAACCCATTGATGTATAATGTGATAAAAAGGAAAAATAGTAGAGAAGTTTTTTTGAATAACATTAGAAAATACTTTTTTTGAATGATATACAATTCAACATACTAAATCTTGTCAAAATTGGATTAGCTAAAAGTTTCACTTTATTTTATGAAAGCGCTTGCATAATCCGATAAACCAACGTTTCTTTGCTAAAGTGCGGTTAAAAATATCATCAAAACCGCAAAAAAGGTAAGTAAGACTACAACACTAATAAATCAGGATTAGAATTATGAGTAAATTAATACGATGTATGCTTGCATTAAGCATGGTTCTCGTATTTTCGTATGTTTCTGTGGCTAATAATGTTGAGCCTGTAAAAGAAGCACTAACTGAAGTATCGGGCCAGGTACTAGACGTTGACGGAGAACCACTTGCGGGCGTAAATATCCGCGTAAAAAATAAACTGATTGGTACAACTACCGATGGAAATGGAATGTTTTCACTTTCCATTAAACAAGATCCACCACTTATTCTTGTATTTTCAATAGTGGGTTTTCAAACCCAAGAAATAGATATTTCGAATTCCAATACAACGGGATTAGAAGTTCGCATGGAAGAACAAACTTTTTTAGGTGAAGAAGTTGTAGTCTCTGCTTCCAGGGTTGAACAAAGTATTCTAAAATCTCCTGTTTCTATTGAGAAATTGGATGTGGTAGAAATTCAGAATACAGCCTCCCCAAGTTTTTATGATGCTATTGGAAATCTTAAAGGAGTGGATTTCAGTACACAAAGTATCACTTTCAAATCAATAAATTCAAGAGGATTTGGTGCAAATGGTAACACGCGTTTTGTACAACTCATTGACGGTATTGACAACCAGGCACCGGGGCTTAACTTCGCTGTTGGTAATATTGTAGGTATTTCGGAGCTGGATTTAGAAAGTGTAGAATTGATTCCGGGCGCTGCTTCAGCTTTGTATGGCCCCAATGCTTTAAACGGTATTTTATTGATGAATAGTAAAAGTCCATTTGAGTACAAAGGACTTTCCTTTAATACTAAATTAGGTGTAAATCATATTGATAGTGAAGTGGAAAGTAATCCACAGCTTTATCAATCTTACGATTTACGATATGCGGACTCTTTTAATGATAAATTTGCTTTTAAAGTAACAGCGTCCTACTTGAGAGCACAGGACTTTGTAGGACAAGATTACAGGGACCAAAGTGGATTATTAGAAAGAGGTGCTACTTCTAGATCTGAAGCTGCTGTTCCAAGATTATACGACGGTTTAAATACTTATGGAGATTTTACAGTTACAACAGGAATAGTAGCAGATGCAGCGATTGCTCAAGGTAGTGCAACAGCTTTAGCTACTCGATCGTTAGTTCCTGATGGTGCAGATGGTGCTTTTACACCTACAGGATATCGTGAAAGCTCTTTTGTTGATAACACAACAGAAAGTTTGAAATTTGGTACCGGAATTAATTACCGAATTAATGACGACTATGAAATTCTAGCTCAATATAATACAGGATTTGGAAGTACCGTTTATACCGCAAATGACCGATTTGTATTGGACAATTTCAATATTTGGACGGCAAAAATTGAGTTAAGAAATCCAGATTTTTTTATAAGAGCTTATACCACTCAAGAAGACGCAGGAGATACATATGCAGCAAATACATTGGTTTCTTTAGTAAATCAACAACTATATTTGCCTAATTATTTAGAAGGGTTTATTACTGCTAGATTAGCCGGGCAGGATTATGAAGAATCGCATGCTTCTGCTCGTATATTTGCTGATGATAGACAGCCTTCTCCAAATGATCAGGCTTTCAAGGATGCCGCAAAAGAAATTATAAAAACTCCAATATCTGAAGGAGGGGCTAAGTTTTTAGATAAATCAAATCTTTATCATGCAGAAGGGCTTTATAATTTTCAAAGCGTTATTGATCCTGAAAAAGTACAGTTAATTGGGGGAGTAAATGTAAGAAGATATGCACTTCAATCAGAAGGAACGTTATTTGCATACAAAGATATAGTGGCAAAAGAGGAATATAATATCGATGAATGGGGAGCGTATCTTCAAGGGGGAAAGCAAGTATTAGATGGGGATTTAGATCTTAGTGCTTCGATACGATACGATAAAAACGAATACTTTGATGGTCAATTTTCTCCAAGAGCATCGGCCATTTTAACAATTGCAGATGTTCATAATTTTAGAGCCTCTGTGCAAAGAGGTTTTAGAATTCCAACAACTCAAGATCAATTCATTGACTTAGATGTTGTATCCAGACGACTAGTTGGTAGTAATCCTGATTTGGTAGATCGATATAGATTTGAATCAAACCCAGTTTATACGGGAGTTGCTGCTGCAAGAGGAATTCTGGCTGCCGGTGGAAATCTCAACGATGCGTTGGCACAAGTTGAAGTATTTAATTTCAAAGATTTTGAACCTGAAAAACTTACAACGTACGAAGTTGGATACAAGTCTT
Source organism: uncultured Balneola sp. (assembly GCA_963975485.1). Taxonomy (GTDB): domain Bacteria; phylum Bacteroidota; class Rhodothermia; order Balneolales; family Balneolaceae; genus Balneola. Next base: position 4,951 of record CAXBHO010000088.1, read on the forward strand.
TAATTGGAGGAAGATTGTTTATCGATGCGTATTACTATTTTAGTAACTACACAGATTTTATTGCAGAGGTTACATTTGCCCAAGGTATTCCTGATGGACTAAGAAATCAACCAGATCCAAGTGAATACAATACAGGGAATAACTCTGAACCTGGAAGTAATGAGTGGGTTCAAGCAATTGTAACACAGCAAGATCCAAATAACGCAAATGAATCATTTGCAACTCAGTCTTATGGTTTTGATATAAATGCTAATGGTAATGTAAGATCTCATGGTTTTGCCGCTACTGCCGATTATTCTCTAAATAGGGGATACACCATCGGAGGCAATGTTTCTTATAATAAACTTTTAGATCAAGATGATTTGATCAGGCAAGGATTTAGAGCCAGTTACAACACTCCTGAATGGCGTTATAATATTAAGTTTCAGAACCGAAATGTAGTTGAGAATGTCGGTTTTAATTTAGTGTATAGATGGCAAGATGCATATATCTGGGAATCTTCAATTGGAGAAGGTGTAGTTCCTGCATTCGGTACATTAGATGCTCAAGTGAGTTACAAACTTAGCGACCTAAATACGATTATAAAATTAGGTGGAAGCAATGTTCTTAATGAACGTTATACAACTTCTATCGCTAATCCTAGGCTAGGCGCAATCTACTATGTGTCATTCACATTTGATCAATTCTTGAATTAATAAAGGCTATAAAAATGAAAAAGTTTAAAAATATATTAGTGTTAATTTTAGTAGCAGGAGTTGGTTTTTATTCCTGCGATGGGCAAGAAGGTTCGTTGGTAAATGATCGACTAGATGACAATCCTTTACCTCCTGGCTCTACTCCAGCAACAGGAACTCAAGGAGATGCAGACTTTACCAAATATATTGCCATTGGTAACTCGCTTACAGCCGGTTATATGGACGCCGCATTGTATAACGACGGACAAGAAAGCTCACTCGGGGCATTAATTGCCGCAAAAATGAAGATTGCTGTAGAAGCAGATGGAGATACATTCGATAGCTTTGACCAGCCTGACATTAATTCTGTTAATGGTTTTAATACCTCTACACAACCTCCGGGCGGTACTCCTGTTTTAGGTAGATTTAAACTGGATCTTGAAGCACAAGTTCCAAGTCCGGTCATATCAGGAGAACCTATAGGAACTTTTTCAGGAAACAAAGCAGCACTAAATAACTTTGGTGTTCCGGGAATACAAGTTGGGCAGATGTTGACAGGGGCAACTGGTGGTCCTCAAAGTCAAGCAAATCCTGCTTTTAATCCGTTTTATGCAAGAATGGCAAGCGATCCGGGCTCATCTACCATAATTGGAGATGTATTGGCGTCACAACCTACTTTTTTTACTTTGTGGATTGGTAGTAATGATATACTCGGTTATGCTCTTTCAGGTGCATCAAACGAAGCTATTTTTACTAGTGAAGGAGATTTTCAAACTCGCTTTAATGCAGTAATGTCAAACCTCCAAAATAATACTTCGGCAAAAGGTGTAGTAGCTACTATTCCTCCTGTACTAACAATTCCATTTTTTAGAGCGATTGATTATGATAGAATTGAATTAGATGCAACATTAGCAGGGCAGTTGAATGCTGGCTTGTCTTCTGTAAACGGGGCTATTCAAGGTTGTGCTAATTTTGGTGTAGAACAAAGTGATATTGATCGCCGCTTGGTTAGCTATAGTGTGGGCACTAATCCAATACTTGTTATAGACGAAGAGTTAGATGATCTTGAAACATGTTTTGATCAACTTCAGGTATTTGGTCAAATTGATGCTCAACAAAGAGCATCTTTAGTACCTTATGAACAATCAAGACCACTTACTGAGGGAGAATTAGTTTTACTTTCTGCTGGTTCTGTACTTAATACTCCATTTGGTGGAGATGCAACCAAACCAATAGGAATAGTTATACCGTTAGGTTTTAATACTGATGGTAGCTTATCTGGAGATAAATTTTATTTAACACTTGCTGAGCAAGGAGCAATACAATCTAGAAGCAACGCTTTTAACACTACTATTGCTACTGAAGTTGCAACCGCTAATGGGGGAGCTGCAAATCCAAGATTTGGATTATTTGACCTAAATGCTGGTTTGCCCGGAAATCCTAATACTTCTTTAGGAGCTTTTGCGGATCTTTTAGGATTAGATGGCGAAGTTGGTATTCGTATTGAGGGAAGATTATTGAGTCCCGATTTTAGACCTAATGGAATTTATTCAACTGATGGTGTTCACCCTAATATTCGTGGTAACGCTATTCTTGCAAATGAATTTATTAAGGTTATTGAAGCTACTTTTGGATCTTCTTTACCGGATGTGGAGGTAATTCCACTACCAAGTATCACCGCTTGTGCCGGTGATTGTGCCAGCGAACAATAGAGAAACTTAATAATTAAATTTTAAAACCCGTCAGTTTCACTGACGGGTTTTTTTATGCCGTAGATTTTGTGTAAGAATGGCATTTATGAATTTGTGTAGCTTGGTGGCATCATATTTGCTAACTAATCAATAAATAAATAAAACTATCCATTAATTACAGCAATGAGCAAGAAAGAGCAGGAAGAAATTTTAGATAATTCTGAAAAAGAAGTACTGGAACAAGATCAGGAAACGAGCAATGAGGCTGAATCATCTAAAACTTTTAATGAAGTAAAAGACGAGAAAGATCTGCGTATCGAAGAATTAGAGAATGAATTGTCTGTTGCAAGAGATTCTATGCTTCGTAAAGCGGCAGAATTAGAAAATGTTCGCAAGAGAGTTCAAAAAGAACGATTTCAGCTTAGAGAGCAAGTGAAAGCAGAAGCTCTTCAGGATTTTCTACCGCTTAACGATGACTTGCTCAGAACACTTGATGCCAGTAAAGAAACAGAAGTAGAAGAGAATTTTCTGGCCGGTGTAGAAATGGTATCTAATAAATTTGACGAAATATTATCAAAATATGGAATTGAGAAAATCGATGAAACCGGAGTTCCATTTGATGTGAATCTTCATGATGCGCTATTACGCCAACCTGCATCGGATGATAAGATCCATAGTGATACTGTTTTACAGATTTTGGAACGTGGATACAGAATGGGAGAGAAAGTAATTAAGCATGCAAAAGTAATTGTGAGCCAATAAGAAATGACAAATAGAGATTATTACGAAATACTTGAAGTAGATAAAGGCGCATCAGAAGAGGAGCTGAAAAAAGCTTATCGCAAAAAAGCGATGAAGTATCATCCTGACCGAAATAAGGAGAATGCTGAAGCAGAAAAGAAATTTAAAGAAGCCTCAGAAGCTTATGATGTGCTCAGAGATCCGCAAAAGAGAGCTCGTTACGACCAATACGGACATGCCGGAGTAAACGGTAACCAAGGTGGTTTCGGTGGAGGAGGAGTCGATTTTGACGGAATGGGCTTTGAAGATATTTTCAGTCGCTTTGGAGATATTTTTGGCAGCGGATTTTTCGGGGAGCAGAGTTTTGGTGGTCAGGCAAGATCAAGAGGAGGACGAAGACAGCCTGGAACACAAGGCTCTGATATGAAAATCAGAATGCCGCTTGAACTGAATGAAATTGCTTTTGGAACCGAGAAAAAATTGAAGATCAAAAAGCAGTTAGTTTGTGATAAATGTTCCGGTACAGGTGCTGAAACAGATTCTGATTTCGAAACATGTGGTACATGTAATGGGATGGGAGAAGTAAGACAGGTTACCCGAACTATGCTGGGACAAATGGTAAATGTACAGCCATGCCCAACTTGCCAAGGCGATGGAAGAATTATCAAGAATAAATGTTCTAAGTGTGCGGGTGAAGGACGAATTAAAGGAGAAGAAACGGTTAAGATCAACATTCCTTCAGGAGTATCTAATGGTAACTACATAACACTTCGTGGGCAGGGAAATGCCGGAAGGCGAGGCGGACCTGCCGGAGATTTAATTGTTTTGATTGAAGAAAAAGAACACAAGCATTTTGAACGTGAAGGAAATAATATCTATTACAATTTGAATTTGAGTATTCCGGACGCAGTATTAGGTACCGAAGTTCAGGTTCCCACTCTTAAAGGAAAGGCGAAGCTCAAGATTGAGGAAGGAACTCAACCTGGAAAATTACTTCGTATGAGAGGGAAAGGTATTGTTGGATTGAATAACTCTGGAACCGGAGACCAATTACTCAGAGTAAACGTATATATGCCAAGTGATCTCACCCCAGAGCAACGAAAAGCAATGGAAAGTTTTAGAGAATCAGAAAACTTTGATGCCGTAAATATGAAGCAGCAGGAAAAAGGCTTTTTTTCTAAAATGAAAGATGTTTTTGGGTGATAATTCAAGCCCTAGGTTACATTTGATGAAATAGTTTTATTTTTAATAAACCAAGAAGAAAGTAAAAGTATTACTATACCCAAATTTTGTAAAATTTGTGAAAGTCCTAAAACAGTTGATATTACTTCTTTGTTACCACAAAGCTCTCTTATTCCAATCAAGTGTAGAACACCGATTAAACCAGTATATAGGATAAAAAAATAAGCACTAAATAATATGCCTTTATTAGGTTTAAAAATTAGAAGTGCTAGCAGTGATAATTCGACGGTTATAAAAAAGGCTAAAATAAACTCGGGAGCATATACGTGAATGTCTAGGGATTTAACTATTAGGTAAAATGTTGAGGGCGTAAGGAGTTTTTGAAAAATGGAGTAGATTAATAGTAGCATTACAAGTATTCTAGGACCATTTATCCAAAAATCATTATTCTTAATTATTTCCATAATCTTGCTATTAAGTCAATCAATTATTGATACTTCCACACTACAACTTTTCCCAACTCTTCAGAAATGCCTGCAAGATAGTCAGATGATATCGCTACAGACTCAAGACGTTCTGGTAGTTCATAACTGTATAAATAGTCGCCATTTTCAAGACTATATACATCCATAAAACCTTTTCGCCAATTATCGCTGTTTCCAACTTTTTGATGAACAAAAAGTTGAATGGTATTATTTACAACTTGGGGGTTTCGAGTAATTTGTTTCCAAGATGTAAAATCTACGGTATTCATTTTCCCTACTTCATTAGCATAATAGGGATCAATTTTAGGGTATCCCAAAAACTCAATAGGTTCTCTGAAGAAAAGAATTTTTCCCTCTTTTGAGTATTTTAAAAACAGATTGGTATGATATTGTGATTGAATTACGCTACCGTCCAGGGTTAATGCAGCGTAACTTTCTAAAACAAAAGACCAAAGGGTTGGTGTTTCTACAATTGCTTCCGCATCCCCTAAATATTCACCTGAAAGACTGTATTTCTTCATTTGGTTGTCAAATTTTCTTTCAAGCCAATAGCTATTATTCCCAGCTGGAATTACCCTGTTAAAAACTTCGGGAAAATTAAGTACTTCAAAGTTCTCTGAATCATTTACATCAAAAACAGTTACCGTATTATTACGATCATCAAGACCCCATATATTTCCAGATTGATCAATCATAATATCAATTATTCCAAGAAATTCTCCAGGACCCCTTCCTTCCCCTTTTCCAAACGATTGTTTGAGTTTCCCATCCAAATTAAATTGGTTAATAACTTTTTCATTATTATCAGCAACAAAAACATAGTTATTTTGACTAATTCTCATATGTAGCGATGAAATAAACCCCTCCGAGATACCATTTTTTTTAAATCGTATATCTTTCCAAGTCCTGCTATTAAAGTCTTGCGGAACAGGTAATTGCACAAATTCTTTATTCAGGTCAGTAGTTTTGTTACTCCGTATTAGAATAAATCCCAAAATAAGACCGAACAAAACGCCAAGAAATAGTAGTACATAAAATCTTTTAGACATTTGGATAAATTAAAAAACGGAAATAATTACTATTATCTCCGTTTTGTTTTAATAAATTTTGTTTATTGTTTAAGGTAATCTTTCTGGGAGATGACTAACACACTGAATGCCGCTACCATTACACCCAGGAGTACCAACTGTATCGCCACCATCTGCAACTACTGAAGTAGAATTACTCATTAGCATACCTAGTGCAAACATAAATGCACCAACCATACTTGTTACTTTTATTAGTTTAAGTCCTTTCATATTATTTATTTATTGGGTTAGGGTTTAATGCAATGTACAAAAAAAAGGATGAAAGTCAATCTAATAATTAAGAAAATAATGTTTTAAAAAATTGAACAGAAGGTGAAGCAAAAACTTAAAAAGCACATCTGTGAAAGGAGAGAGGAGAGAGGAGAGAGGAGATAACTTAATTTCTCCTGTCTCCTCTCTCCTCTCTCCTCTCTCCTTTCTCCTTTCTCCTGTCAATAAATCATTCGGTAAGTACGGCCGTTCCGGTAACCGAAACCATTAGCATGCTGCCGTTCGCACCTAACGTTTCGTAGTCAATATCTATACCTATTATGGCATTAGCACCAACTTTGGTTGCTTTTTCTTCCAGCTCGCCGAAAGCTAACCTTCTGGCATCCTGGAGCTTGCCCTCATAGGAAGCAGAGCGTCCCCCAACAATATTTCTAATCCCCGCAGAAATATCTTTAAAAATATTCACGCCCAAGATAGTTTCGCCAGTAACAATGCCTAAGTATTTTTTTACCTTTCGTCCGTCCAGATTATTTGTCGTTGACATGATCATAATTCGATTCCCCTTTTTTGTTGATAAATTTCTAACTACAGATCATAATACTACTTAATAAGAAAGATGTTACTGATGTTTTAAGAATTATCAAGGCACAAAAAAACCCGGTTCTAAAATTAGAAACGGGTTTTTAAAATCTTGTGATTGAATAAAATCAATCAAGCTGATTATCTTTTTGGTTTGTCTTCTTTAGGACGAGCTTCGTTTACACGTACTTCACGTCCATCGATTTCGGCACCATCTAACTGATCGATAGCTGCCTGAGCTTCTGAATCGTTATCCATCTCCACAAAACCAAAGCCTTTTGAGCGGCCGGAATATTTGTCAGTGATTACTTTGCAAGAGCTTACTTCTCCATAAGCTTCAAATACTTCTCGTAAGTTGTCTTCAGAAACACCGTAACTAAGGTTTCCTACATAAATGTTCATGTGTATATATATCTTGTTAAAACTAAATTTCGGAATGATCGCAAAAAACCTAAACCCAAGTAGTTCAATACCGTAGTCGAGATATCAGAACCAATCCGTGCATAAAGTACGCTTAAATTATCGTATCGCCAATTATTTTTGTGTGAAGCTATTTCATTTGGTTAATACAAAGAGAGGTTTTTTTTTAACTTTTAAGTGCTTCGTTGCTTTTATGGTAATGGTTTGCACAAATTGATAAGCCCACAAGGTGATGGCATTTTCTGGCAAAAAAAAATTGTTTAAAGTTGAAGTTCAAAACTTCATAGCGATAAATTTATACTTTACTACTGCACTTAACTTGAGTCTGAATTGAAAGATGAGCTAATGCATTTTCCTTTCCTAATTACCCTATTTACTTATTCCTAATTAAGTCAACTAAACGTAAGTAATTTAGAATTTCTTTGAGTATAATTTCCTGTTGTTGTTCTCTGGAGATAAGAGCTGAACCAGCTCCAAATTGATAACCGTAATATCCAAATTGCGAATGATTCCCTCCCTCTATCATTACAAAATTAGTAGATGATGGAAGATTATCAGAAAATTGTTCTATTTCAGATGGACTTGCCAAACCGTCTTCACTAGCGGATATTTTGAGAACAGGAAATGATAAGTTAGTTAGATCTTTTTCTTTCGGATGGGAAGTACCCAGGAGTATCATCCCAGAAAGTGTTTGCGGATATTTTGATGCATAATTAGCAGCCATTCTTCCGCCGCGAGAATGTCCTGCTACGATCCATTTGGTATCCTTAGTGCTGTTAATTTTGGCTGCAGCTTTTTTCAGAGCTTCTTGTTCCATGTTATCAGTAATAGCAACTCTAAAGACCTGAGTTCTGCCAAAGGCACCACTTTGTGGGATTCTTAAAGTGCTCTTAAAGACACTTAAACAAAGAGTTTGTCATTCAGAGCGGAGCGAAGAATCTACATAGCTACGAAATAGTTCAACTTTTGTGCAGGCTCCTCGCTCCGCTCTGAGTGACTCCTAATGGAAGTTGGTTTAAAGCTTATTGAACTTGTTTTTAGAATCGAACTCAGGTTAAAGGTTATTTTTTGAATATGAACTGAATATCCTTGCTCTGCTAGTTCTCTGGAAAGTGGCGCATAAGCTTCTGGTTCAACTAATGCTCCCGGAAAAAATAATAGGGATGTATTTATTGAGTCTTCTTTAGGTCTAAAACAGATATAATCCTTGGTTTCAACAAATGTTACTTTTTCATCAGAAGTAAGAACAACAGAATCTTTAAAACCAGAGGCATTCATTTGATAGAATTGCCAGCTAAAGACAGAAATCCAGAAGAGGAGCAAAAAATAGCGTATGAATTTTCTTTTTTTTGATTTTGGCATAGCATCAGATTCTAAAATAATCTGATTAAAGTACGTTAAGAAAAAAAATAAGTTTAGTTTAGATTATCAGTCTTCCTTCTTTTCTACCCTCATCCGCTCTCTTGGAGTGATAATCCTTATTTTTTTTCTTCATTTCAGTCGCATTCATCTTTTAAAAAACTACGTTTAATAGCCATAAAAATCACACTATTATCTTCCTTTAAAATTGGGTTAGTAAGTCTTGTGTAAGAAATTTTTTCGTTGGGAACTGGTTCAAAATCCGGCAAGTCAGCTACTGTAATCGAGTCAGTGATTTCCTCTGTTTCTAAGGAATAATAATACATCGTACTATCATTCAAAAGATCAATCAAAACAGCGTTCTTTGAATTTGGGAACACATATTTTTTATTGGTGAATACATCGTAAAGGTTATAAACTTTATTAGATTCAAAGCTGTAGATTCTATTTTTGAAACTTGAAACATAAGTAGATCCATCTAAGCTGAATTGCCCGGGAATTTCTGTATTTGCAATAAAACTTAATTCACCCGTAGCATTTATTTGATGAACGCCTTCATCTAATTCAGAAGAGTTTCCTACTTCAATATAAATACCAAAATTGTTCGCAATAAGAGAAGGATGGTCAAACTGGGTTTGAGGGTTATAAGTGTAAAGAGTGTCTATTGGTTGATTAGTTTTAAATTCAACAATATGTGAATCTTTATAAACTGAATTTTCAGAAATTTGGCCATCCGAACTTTTTTCCAAAGAAATATCAAAGTTGCTTGCTAACACAATGATTCGATCATTATCACCGAAATATCCACTGAAAATATTTTCAGTTTTCACGGTAACAGAATCTGTAAACGTTGAAGAACTTCGATGTAAAGTATCAAACACTGAATTTGAAATATCATAAGTTATCAGTAGATCGTCATGTACTAACACTGAATCGTCTGAAAAATCAGGATGTAGATATTTGTAACCATAATAGATAAACAAAATTTGATTATTGTTGGTGGAATAATCGAATTGATCTTGGTTAAAATTGAAAGACTCGAATTCAAGAGGTTGATTATCAACATCTTTTACACCAAAATTCATGTAACCGTTATATAAAAGTGTTGCTTCTGCATTATTAGTATAACCTGTCGAGTTAAAAGCTCTGGAGGGATCAAATGCTATATTACTTGTCTCAAATTTACTAGTTCTTATTATTTGGATTTGTTTTGTAGAAGGGTCATAAGAAAGCTCGTTAATTGTATATAATTGTTTTTGATCGGGAGCTTGAAAAATACAGTCTACATCATTAAAACAACTTCCAAACAGTAGTTGTAATGATGCCAATGCAATAATGAAATATAGTTTTTTCATTATATAATTTTTTAGTTAATGCTAACTATATATATATTTTTGACTTTTAAATCAAGTTAGAAGTCTTCTCTCTACTCTCATCCGCCATCTTTGCATGATAAGCACTAAGTTTTTCAGCAATATCAGCATCGGTCATACTCAGCATTCTTAAAGCTAAAAGACCAGCATTTTGTGCTTTACCAATAGCTACGGTTGCGACCGGAATTCCGTTGGGCATTTGTACGATTGAGTACAAACTATCAACACCACCAAGTGCTGAGGTTTGTATAGGAACTCCAATCACGGGCAAAGTTGTATGACTTGCAAGCATTCCGGGAAGATGCGCTGCTCCACCGGCTCCGGCGATAATTATTTGTAAGCCACGTTCTCGGGCTGTTTCTCCATAATCCGCCATATCGTTAGGAGTTCGATGGGCTGAGACTACTCGCTTTTCATAAGAAATCTCAAACTGATCAAGAATATTAGTGGCTTGTTTCATAGTTGGCCAGTCGCTGTCGCTGCCCATTACAACTCCGATGATAGGATTGCTCATTACTTAACTTTTAGTTTTGTATTCTAATACGATTTGATGGATAATACAGTCTACTCAGTTTTAATCCAATCGAATAGATACTTTGGTTGATATTCGATATTAAATTTTTCGAGGAACTCAAGATACTCTTCTTGAAAGCTTTTTATTTTGTGGTGTTCTTTTTGATTATTGATGTATTGGACAACATTGTTAATATGAGATTGGCTATAAGAAAACGCCCCAAATCCTTCTTGCCAGTGAAAATCTGAATGGGTAAAATTATTCTGTTTAATAAATTTATTGCTGGACTTTTTTACTTCCTGCACCAAGTTCGATAAACTGCAAGAGGGCTTCATTCCAATCAAAATGTGTAAGTGATCCGGCATACCATTTATTGCAAGTAGTTTTTGACCCTTGTTTTGAATAATGCCAGTAATATATTTATAGAGATCTTCTTCCCACTCTTCATGAATTAAAGCTCGCCGATTTCTAACTGCAAAGACGATCTGAATATAAATTTGTGAAAAAGTATCACCCATTGATTACAAATTTTCTAACGTTTTAATGACTCCTCTGGAGTCAGAGGTTAAGATTTTATGAGGTTTTTTATAATCTTATCACCTCGCTGAGGTGATTATGAATTGTATGCTTATAAAATAGCTAAAGTCGTGATTATTAACACAGCGGTAAAATATAGGAATATATAATTTAATTATGTATCTTTAC
>CAXBHO010000089.1:0-15835 GCA_963975485.1 uncultured Balneola sp.
ACTGAACACTGAACACTGAACACTGAATACTGAATACTGAACACTGAATACTGAACACTGAATACTGAACACTGAATACTGAACACTGAACACTGAATACTGAATACTGAACACTGAATATCTTTCACTGGTTTAGTTAATCAATCACTTTTTTCACTTGTCATTTTCTTATACTTAAACATGATAACGGATGAAAAAAAAGAGGAAGTTCGCAACGCTGCAGATATTGTGGAGGTTGTGGGCGACTATGTAAAGCTGAAGCGCTCCGGCAGCGGTTTTACGGGTTTGTGTCCTTATCATGATGAAAAAACACCGTCGTTCAATGTTACACCGAGACTGGGCATTTATAAGTGTTTTGGGTGTGGAGAGTCGGGTGATGTATTCAAGTTTGTAATGGATCAGGATGGAATTGGTTTTACGGAAGCTGTTCGACAATTAGCTGATCGCTATGGTGTTTTTATTCCTGAGGAAGAAAGTTCAGAGCCCTCCGAAAGTCTTCAACAGAAAGAAGGAATTTATCATGCGCTAAAATTTGCAGGGATTTATTTCTATCGAAACCTGATTGAAAATCCCGATGCACAAAAAGCGTTGAATTATTTAGAAAAGCGAGGCTATAATCGGGAAGTATTTAAAAAGTATGGATTGGGATATGCTCCATCCGGAGGAAGTGATCTTTATAAGGCGGCTCAAAACGCCGGAATTGATGAGCAATATTTAGTGGAAGCTGATCTGATAAAGCCTAGCCAACGAGGAGAAGGATTCTACGATACTTTTAGAGGTAGATTGATGTTTCCAATTTTTGGTACAACCGGAAAAGTGATTGCTTTTGCCGGGCGTGTTTTAGGTACCGAGAAAACCGCTAAATACATCAACTCATCCCAAACTAAAGTGTACAATAAAAGTGAAGTAGTTTATGGAGTTAACTTTGCAAAGAATGAGATTCGTAAGAACAAAGAGGTGATTTTAGTTGAAGGATATACCGATGTAATTACTCTGCATGAGCACGGTGTTAAGAATGTGGTTGCTAGTTCAGGAACGGCTTTAACTCGGGGGCAGATGAAAATCTTAAATCGGTATGGTGAAAAGATCGTTATGATTTACGATGCCGATAATGCCGGACAAGCAGCTATGAAACGTGGAATTGATATTGCACTAGCTCAAGGAATGGAAGTTCAATTGCTGGAACTCCCTGATGGCGAAGATCCCGATTCTTTCGTAAAACAGTTCGGAAAGGAATCGTTTGAGGATAAAAAAAATCAAGAAGCGTTAGATTTTGTGGATTTTTTGCTGCATAAAGCAGATGAAGAAGGTAGGCTTCAAAATCCCGTTCAGGTAGGAAAGGTTATCACTGAAATACTTCAAGCTATTGCCAGTATTAAAGAATCAATCCAGCGCCAAATTTACGTTCAGCATTTACATCAAAAAACACAAAAATACCGCAAAGGAAGTGATCGGGAATTATTTGTAGAGTTGGAACGCGTGATGGCACAAAAGCGAAACGAAGATTTCAGAGATCGCAGGAGGGAAGAGTTTCAGGAATCTAGAAGAATGGATATTCCAGAAGAAGCTTTGGGAAGAGTCGAGCATTCTGGGCAACAGGGGAATCCGAATGTTCAGCAAGAGAAGCCATCAACCAAAAAAACACAAGCAGAAAAAGAACTTATCCGTTTGATGATCACGTATGGAAAAGATATGGTGGAATACATTTGTTCTTTTACCAACGATAACGTGTTTGAAGATGAGGAGCTAAAAGCGTTTTATCTGGATATTCTTAATCGATTTAAAGAAGAAGAAGAGATATCTGTAAATGTGTACTCCGGCAAAAATGAACCTTATCCAAGATTAGTTGGCGATATATTGCTTGAGCAATACACCCCAAGTGAACGCCACCAGGAAAAAGTTGGCTTGAAATATGAAAGGGATAAAAACCCTTACCGAACCGCAAAAAGTACTATTAAAACGCTTGAATTAGCATTTTTAAAACGTAAGCTTGCTGAATTATCCGAAAGGTTTGGAAGATCAGAATCACAAGAAGAGAAGAAAAAGATAATGACTTCTCAAACAAAAATTCAGGAGAAAGTTAACAAATTGTCAAGCACCTATTCCGATGACTATTACCCTGATCCCCACAGTGAGTCAGAGAATGTGGTGAACGAGAAAAAATTTGAGTATAAGATGAAGAGTGAGAGAAACCAATAAATTTTTAAAGCTACTTTCAGGATTAAAATCCTTTCCGGCTTAACGTGAGTTCGAGATAAAAAGGCATTCCTTCGGAGCAAATGAAGATAGTATCTCGAACTCACGTTAGCTTATGATGGTGGTACAAGCAAGTACATAACCAAGTAAGGGATTTATCCCTGCGGGGGAAAGTTGGGGAATCGAGTTTGTATCTAACTAGGATTTACCTAAAGATAGTTGGAAACGAACTTCTGCCACTAATAAACTGTTGTGATACAAAATAATAAATTGAAAGAAATCTTATGAAGACTATAAACCCGGCTAGTGGGGAAATAATCAAAGAATACGCTGAAATGAGCTTTGAAGAAGTTTCAGGCATTATTGTGAAAGCAAATACAGCGCAAAGCCAATGGAAAAATCATAGTTATGCTGAGCGATCAGTTTACATGAATGAAATCGCAAAGCTACTAAAGGACAGAAAACAGGAATTAGGAGCGTTGATGTCTACCGAAATGGGAAAACCTCTTTCTCAAGCCATTGGAGAGATAGAAAAATGTGCCTGGGTTTGTGAATATTATGCGGAGAATGCGGTAAAATTTTTGGCAAATGACAATGTAGAAACTGAAGCTTCAAAAAGTTATGTAACCTTCAATCCTTTAGGGACGGTGCTATCAATAATGCCTTGGAATTTCCCATTCTGGCAATTATTCAGATTTGCTGCACCAGCGCTTATGGCAGGAAATGCAGTGATATTAAGTCACTCCGAAAATGTTACCGGAAGTGCTTTAGAAATTGAAAAATTGATACAGGATTCCGGCATTTCTTCGGATCTGTTTCGAACAATTCTGGTAGAAAATGACAATATGAAGGCTGTTATTCAGCATGAAGGAATAGCCGCAGTTACCTTAACAGGGAGTACTAGAGCAGGTAAAATTGTGGCTTCACAAGCAGGAGAAGCATTAAAAAAAACGGTGTTGGAATTAGGAGGTAGCGATCCTTCCATTATCCTTGAAGATGCAGATCTCAAGCAAGCCGCCCAAAGCTGTGTGAACTCCAGATTGCTGAATACCGGACAAAGTTGTATAGCTGCAAAGAGATTTATTATCGTTGAAAAAGTATATGATGAATTTGTTGCTGAATTCAAGAAGCTGATGGAGTCGAGAAGAGTTGGAGATCCCTTTGCAGAAGGAACGGATATTGGCCCAATGGCGAGAGAAGATTTAAGAGATTCACTCCACGAGCAGGTTCAAAAAAGTATAGAGAAAGGAGCTAAATGTACTCTTGGAGGAAAAAAACCGAGTGCAGCGGGCGCCTTTTATCCGGTAACAATGTTGGAAAATGTAACCAAAGGGATGCCTGCTTATGACGAAGAGTTATTCGGGCCGGTTGCATCAATCATAAAAGTAAAAAATGAAGAAGAAGCCATAAAAGTCGCGAACGATTCTTTATATGGATTGGGAGCTTCCATTTATTCTCAGAATATAGAGAAAGCTGAAAAAATTGCTGCAAAACAACTGGAAGCCGGTTGCTGTTTTGTGAACGAATTTGTTAAATCAGATCCGAGATTACCTTTTGGTGGAATTAAACAATCAGGGTATGGAAGAGAGCTAGGCTTGTACGGGATTCATGAGTTTGTGAATACCAAGACGGTGTATGTGAAATAAGTTATTAGTAGTGAGTTAGATTTATTGTTCTTGTTCAGGTTGACAGAGCTACGACAATTCATGACTGATACTACACTAGTTTTGCTTCTTCACAAACTTCGTTAAGATTACAATTTGTTGTTCTTCAACTTTTCCTTCAATATGTTCAGGACTATCCCATATTAGAGAAATATCACGAACAAAAGTCCCTTTTTTTGCAGTGAAATTAGCGCCTTTCACGTTTAGGTCTACTGTAGCATCGGCTTCTAATGTATCTCCATTACTTTGTGGGAACTCAGGTTCTAAATGAACTATTTCTTGTACTGGCTTAAAGTTTTCTGATTGTGCTTCTGAATCTGATTGAGCCATTTGCAGTGTTTCACTACCCAAATACATCATATACAATAATTTTATCGGCCAAACTTCATCTCGCAATCGTGTTAACATTCTCCATGCTGTAACTTGCACTGCAGCAATCGGACGCCACATGCTGCCATTGAGACAGCGCCAATGATTAGGCTCAATTTTTTCAGGATCTTTAATTTGGTTCAAACAAGTTGAGTACACTAAAATACTATGCTCGATATTTGCTTCATTAGCGGGAGGAAGAGGATAAACGTGAAGATTGTTACCGACTGAGCAAAGTTTACATACTGAAGTTCTCCCGAGAAGAGATTTTTTTTATAGCATTCATAGAACAATGTTAGTTTTAGGTAATTGCTTAATATTTGAGCGTATGCAAAAAAAATGAGGTTCCTTCTAAGAAGAAACCTCATTGGATGTGTTAACCGTAAAACGCTAATTAAACGAATAACGACTGTAAATATACACATAAAGAATAGAATTTAAAACAACACTGTTTTTTTGGATGTATGTGTTTATATTTTTAGTACTTTTTGAACCTCTTAATCAAATTAAATGCAATTATTTTCTGCGAATTTGTAACAAATTGCGGGTGAGTTACTCGCAGGTTTTTTTGAGCAAAAAAGTTTGTAAAACAGAAAATTATTTTGAATAAAAAATGCATCACATTATACTGTTAAGGGTTATTTCATTGCAAAACAATAGATTCGCCATTAATTAATTTGCAATTTATATGTTCGTTTATTAAAATGTGTTAACACAGGGTGTGTTAACTGTAAAACGCTAATTAAACGAATAATAAAATGAATCAAAGAATTAAATATATCGATTTGAAATGGAGCGGAGTACTGGTCGGTGGGCTGTTATTCTTCTCAGCATGTAGTCTTTCCCCAAATGCGGGAGTAGACTCTACCATACTGCCCGATGAGATCAGCCCGCTGGATGGAGGAGTCATTGTCGAAATAGCCGATAAAGACTTCTTAGGAAACAGTTACTTAGAAACTTACCGGAACAAAGTGATTGCAAACTATGGAACCCAACTTATAAAAGTGATGAATGAAGGAGTAGAGAAGGCAAAACTTACCCCTAATGAATTGGGAGCGGTAACCTTGATAAAGATATACCTTCCTTGAAAGCCAAAGCGCAAGAGACTCTTCCTTCCCATTTTAGGATAACCGATGAAGCCGGAAATACCGAAGACTTTACGTTAGGGATTCGGCAGTATATCTCGGATGGGGAAGCACATCAGAAGACCTTAGCTAAGATCGGAGAATCAGAAGACCTTTGGTTGGCTTTAGATTCGGATAAATTCTATTTAGACGATGACGAGAATGGAGAAGAGATATGGCCGATTACTTTTGAAGCGGTACATATTTCGGATGCAAGCAGAACACTTTCTGTAACTTTTGATAAAGAAGGTTTTGTTTCGGCGAAAGAGCCTGGAACGAATAAAGCGAGAGTTATTTCGGAACCATCATTGATGTTTTTAGAAGCTGTACCCATTTTAGAAGAACCGTGTGATGACCCCTCTGTAATTATTGATTGTGATGATGGAGGTGGAGGTGGTGGAGGAACCGGCGGTGGCGGCACAGGAGGAAGAGTTAACGACTGGAGCCGTGGGCCAAGTACGGGCACATTTCAAAGCAACAGTACCTATTTCGTAATCAAATCTATGCGGCTAGCTGCAACCGGAGATGGCTCAGGAGCTTCCGAGTTACAAATGTTTGTTAAGAAAGACGACAATTACCAAAATAATATGCCGATAAGTTATAAGTATCGGTTTGATAAAGTAGTAAGAAGCAATCCTTATCTGCCCTTAAGTAATAACACAATGATACAAGGTGCAGATAAAGGCGGATATGATGATTACTACTACCAAGTGCCTGATATAAATAACAAAGGGCAAGATTATAACTTTAATATTGTTCGTTATCGAAAATTCTTTAATGGAACTTATTTAACCGATAATGTGGATTTTTTCCCACTCTTTAATCTTACCCAAACCGGTGGACCTTGGAGACTTGTACTATCTGATGATGACAAAGATTACGCTGATTTTTCGCAAAGGCGTTCCAGCAGTTATGCCAGAAATATCCAAACGTTTTATATGGATGACGGTATATGGAGATCCGTATATACAGGGTTTACTACCAGAAGCCATCTATTCGGAAGCGGCGATGATCCTATTGCTGAATCAGGAGTGAGGAGGATAAATGAATTCAATGTAAACAAAAGAATTTCTAATGGGTATGCATTTTCAACAGTAAAGTGGTATGGATCTGATTCATTCCGATATACATTTGGTCTTAAAACCTATTAATCTTTAATGATAATGTCATCCGGAGAGGATGGCATTATTTTTTTTATGAAAACTATTATTTCAAGCATAATAACCTGTTTAATAATTTTGACTAACTGTACTAAAGCTCCTACCAATAATAATGGACAAGAGTTTTATAGAATCATCCCTGATAATACCCCTTTCATTACTGGTTTAGTGGAAGCTACTAATGATACGGTGCATCATTATCCAGAAGTAGTTATCGGATATGTGAGCGATGGGAATTTTGATCCCAGTTATGAAGAAGTTCAGAATATTGAAGGATTGTATAATCCTACGTTATGGACCCAAGTGGTGAGAACATTACAGCGTTTTGAGCTTACGTTCAGAGAGGAATCAAAAGCTAAAGTTACGGTAACAGGACCACTTGGCGGCCCGTTTGAAAAAACAGTGGAATACACCTATGAGGGAAACGGAGTGTATGGAGATATACATTCAGAACTTGAGCTTATATCGAGTAAGAAATATCTGTTAAAAATTTTAATACCAGATGGTCGTAGTTATTTAAAAGAATCACAAATACCAGAGATGGTTGAGTTCAATGTCCCTGATACAACAAAACTAAACGTAGTGTATAGACCGTATAATGATGGTACTCCAAGAGAAGAAAGCATACCAAACAAATACATTAAATTTAAATTTCCTCCTAATATTTTTATTACCGAATTACAAAGTAATACAAGTGTTGATCGAGACATTCTTTTACTAGAACCAAATGAAAATTTTTTATTTGAAGACAGGGGTAACTATCTGCGAAATGGTTCTTTCTATGGTATAAGCACAATTTCAAATCAAGATGATTCTTTACGTAAAAGCTGGATTAAAGGCCTTATCGATGAAAGTAGCGGGAGTCTTGAAAAAGAAATCGATTGGATGAGATTTTCCTATTTTGATAATGGAATGTGGAAAAATTTTCAAAACTTAAGCAATTGGTTTAGTACTAAAGGTCAGAGGTGGGATGAAATGTACTCCCGTTTTGAAGAAGCTCTATCCACCAGAGACTCCATTTATTTATTTGATGTTTCAACGATTGAAAAAGTAGGAGAGAACGGGGAGATTTTACCCAAATCAGAGAATGATGCCATAGGCTTCTTTGCAGGCTATTTCTCGGTGTATAGAAAAACAGTGCTGATTCCGGTTCGTAATTTCGATCTGGATTCGGTGTTAACCGCTAATGGATATTAAAATCAATAACTATGAAAAAACAAAACCTACTCATACTTTTGTTTCTCTTAATTCCTTGGAGAAGCGGATTTTCACAGAGTGAAACAGGGATCACCGGCATTCAAAAAGGTATGTCTATATGGGAATTCTCAGGAGCAATTACCCATAATAAAAACTTCATTGCTGGACCATCCGGTTATGAAACAATCCGAAATACTATAATTAGTACAGACTTTAACTATATACGTTTGCTTAACAACAGATTTGGAGTTGGGGTTAAAGGATTTACTAAAATATTTATTTCAGATGGGTTTGATGGAATTGATATTGGTACCATCGCTTTGGGGCCTATTGCAAGAACTTACTTCTACAATAAAGATTTACTTGGATTCTATTTCGATGCTTCATATTTGATAGGCTATGATATGCAGTTATCCGATGCTTTTGGTTCTATTCAAAATGGTGATGTTAGATTCCGAACAAGTTTAAGGCTGGGAAGCAGCTATAGGGTTACAAATAGTCTTGGCTTATTCATTGAGTTTGGACCTGATTGGGAGGGAGATTTCCCCAGAGTAGAAACTGATGCAAAGGGCGTAGAGTTATCACTGGGCTTTCAACTATTTAAATTTTGAGGATAGGCATGATATCAATTATAAAACAAATAGACTTAAAGAAAGCCAAATCTTGCATTCTGTTACTTGCTGTATCATTAATTTTCCAGCAAGCAGTACTTTCCCAAGATGCAGATCAAACTGATTTCATTGAAAAAGGTAATTTTCTGCTATCATTTTCACTAGGATATTCCGGCGCCGAAAGGAATAAGAATTTTAATCAAGAATTTGAAAAATCATACAAGCGATTTCAATATTCTGGTGATCTACTATATTTAATAAATAGAAATATAGCAATAGGCCCCAGATTGGGATTTGAAAGAACTGAAAGAGAGCTCATAGATCCAAACGATTCTAATTTTGATGAACGAAGAACAACTTCCGGATTAGAGTATGGTTTAACTTCAGCCTATTTTATTAAATTGAGGAATGAAACCAATAAATCATCTCCAAATTTATATGTTGGGGGAGGGGTTTCGTGGTTGCGAAATGGTTTTAAAAGACAATCATCAAATGAAGGAACAGATTATTATAACACTGCTTTTGGATACATCCTGTACACAGGGTTATATATTCCGCTGGGAGAAAAAATTACTCTTAATTGGAGACTTGAAAGAGTGGCTCGTGAAAGAGAGTATCTAAGAGGAGATGCTAACGGTAATGTAACTGATAGGGAAACTAAGTGGCCTTCAACAACAAGCTTAAGTATTGGTTTTACAGTTAAATTCTAAGTATTAAAAAGTACTCGGGACTAAATCCCATAGAATACAAAAGGAAGTACGCGACGCTGAATAAAAAATGTTTTCTTCAAATAATGAGGAATAGATGAATTAGGAATAGTTCACTATTTATTCCTAATTACAATTACTTTCCACCATCATTCAAATTGCCAACACTAGCAGATTTTTCACCTTTGGCAAGAGCGTTTAATCTATCAACGGCATCCCAAAGTTTCATGGCTTCTTTGATGGTATTATCAAAAATATCGTTTACTATTGGGTAGAACGATTTCATGCCCCAAACTTGACGAGCCAGTTCTGCTTTCATCCTTCCTTCACTCATCCAGGCTACTTCTTCAAAATGTCCAACTGGAATAAATAACGAATCACTTCTAAATTTAGGAGCGCTTACCGTGTCTGTTATTACAAGCCCTTTGCCTTCAAGAGATGTTTTGAACTCAGTGATATTCGTCTCATCCCAGGTAAAGTCTGTTCGGTATTTCTCAAAATCACCTTCCCATTTTGCTCGGAATTCATCACCGTTTTCATCAAGATATTCTCGGACATAATCAAAAGCCGCTCTTTTACGAATGGCAAAATTGATCACATAGCCTGAGCGCGAAGTGTCATCAGGAATAATATAATCCGGTACAATACCGCCACCACCATATACCGTTCTTCCTGCATCTGTTTTGTATTTCAAAGAATCCGGGATATGATCTGAGAATTCGATTGCATCGTTCATAGCATCTTCACGGCGATAAATTTCATAAGCATATTCTTCGCCACCGCCTTCAACAAAAGGTTTTTGAATTAATCTTCCAGATGGAGTGTAATATCTTGAAATGGTAACACGTACGTTACTTTTGTCAATTAACTCATATTGTTGCTGAACAAGCCCCTTACCAAAAGTTCTTTTTCCAACGATTAATCCGCGATCATGATCTTGAATTGCACCCGAAACAATTTCACTTGCTGATGCGGCTCCTTGATCTACTAAAACGATAACGGGCTTATCTTTGAATTCGCCATTTTTTCTTGAAAAGTAATCACCATCAAATCGGCTGTGTTTACTTTTAGTTGAAACAAGCGAAGTTCCTCTGGGAAAGAATTCTTCAGCAATGGCTATTGCCTGTCCTAAATAACCGCCTGGATTTCCACGTAGATCTAAAATCAAACGATCCATTCCCTGAGTTTTCAACTCTTCGGAAGCTTCCATGAATTCTTGATGAGTAGTAGCTGCAAATCGGTTAATTTTAATATAACCGGTGCGTTCATCCAGCATATAAGATGCATCTACTGTGTACAATGGAATATCATCTCTTTCTATAGTGAAAAATAGCGGTGAAGATACGCCTGGTCTCACAATTGTAACCCTGACTTTTGAGCCTTTTTCTCCTCTTAAACTATTTAAAACTTGTTCATTGGTAAAACCAACAGCGTTACTGTCTTCAATGGCTACAATTCTATCTCCGGATCGAATTCCTAGTTGATCACTAGGTCCGCCGGAAATAGCCGTAACTACAGTGATAGAATCTTGAATAATATTGAACTGAACGCCAATTCCTTGAAACTTCCCCGCAAACTCTTCCTGTACGCGTTCGCTGTCATCCGGTTCAATATAAACAGAATGTGGATCGAGCGTTGAAAAAAGCCCTCTGATTGCATACTCAGTTAACTTAGTCATATCCTCATTGGTAGTATTGTTAGCTACATAGAGATATGATTTTTCAAAACCGGTAAAGGCATCGGAGATAGACTTAATTTTAACTCCAGGAAAGGTAGTATCAACAGGAGAACCTTTAATTGTAAGAGTTGTGTCTTTAAGATGAGTAACAAACTCTCTAATGCTCACTTTATACATTTTGTCAAGATCAGCTTCACTGAAGTAATTAGCAATAATACTTCGTGTTGCTTGAGCATATTTGATGATGTTTGTTTCATCATCGTTCATAGTAGTTCTTACAACAGCATCAACTCCAGTAAACTTTACAAGAGCTAGAATTAGTACAATTACTACTTGTGGGGCAATAAATTTTTTTAAAGACATATTCAATTAACTAGTTTTATATACTAACAGGTGATTATAACAAATTGTTTCGTCATAGATTGTTTATTGTGATTTTTTAACAAGGAAATTTTAATCTGATATTCAGACCAAAGTCATTCCAGGGCGTATGCCTGTGCCAAAGGCATCACTTTGTGGGAATCTAAATTGTACTTAATATCACAACATTGGTTTTAATGAAAATCTAGATTCCTCCGTGGGAGTGCCTTTGGCGCTGCCTTCGCAGGAATGACAGGAACTAGCTTTTATTAAAATTCTACTTTCTTATTAAAGTATGTAATGGCTCAGATCTTTGTCTTTTACTAAATCCTCAAGTTGTTTACTTACATAAGAAGGATCAATAGTGATCTCTCCTGAATTAATATCATCCGGAACTGCGAATAATAATTCATCGAATAAAGATGACATAATGGTATGTAAACGTCTTGCTCCGATGTTTTCCACTTGTGAGTTTACAACAGCCGCAATCCTCGCAAGTTCTTTGATAGCATCTTTCGTAAAGGTGATTTTTACTCCTTCTGTTTCCAACATTGCTTCATATTGTTTAGTTAAAGCATTTTTTGGCTCAGAAAGAATTTTAATGAAATCTTCTTCTGTAAGTGATGTTAGTTCAACACGAATTGGAAAACGTCCTTGTAATTCAGGAATCATATCGGATGGCTTGGATACATGAAAGGCTCCTGAACCAACAAATAGAATATGGTCTGTTTTCACAATTCCATGTTTGGTATTTACGGTACTTCCTTCAACAATAGGAAGGAGGTCTCGTTGTACACCTTGGCGACTTACATCAGGACCACTTTTTCCTGCTCCGGTTGAAGGTTCTGCTATTTTATCGATCTCATCAATAAATACAATTCCTTGTTTCTGAACTCTTTCCAGCGCTTCTTGTACTGCTGATTCATGATCGATTAATTTTTCAGCTTCTTCTTCAAGCAAGACTTCTCGAGCTTCTGAAATAGGTAATTTACGTTTCGCTTTTTTCCCTGTTCCTCCCATGTTACCGAGCATATCTTGCAAGTTCATGCCCATCTCTTCCATTCCTCCCGGGCCAAAAACTTGCATCATGGGAGTCTTACTATTCTTTACTTCAATTTCGATCTCTCGTTCTTCCAATTCTCCATTTTGAAGTTTTTCACGGAAACGTTCACGAGTTCTCACATTCAATTCTTCGTCATCTGCTTTAGCAGGGTCAAAATTATTATCTGCATTAGTTGTAGCATTAAATCCTACGCCTTTTTTTGTAACAGGAGGAATAAGAATATCAAGAATACGATTCTCAACAGCTTTTGTAGCTTTACCTTGCACACGTTCTTGCATCTCCAACTTCACCATGTTAACGGCAATATCGGTAAGATCACGAATCATAGATTCCACATCACGGCCAACATATCCGATTTCAGTAAATTTTGAAGCTTCTACTTTGATGAAAGGCGCCATCGCAAGTTTCGCTAATCTTCTGGCTATTTCTGTTTTACCAACGCCGGTAGGCCCGATCAGTAAAATGTTATTTGGTACAATTTCTTCCCGAATATCTTCCCTGGAGTTTAATCTTCTCCAGCGATTTCTTAAAGCGATAGCTACTGATCTTTTCGCAGCTTTTTGGCCAACGATATATTTATCAAGTTCGCGGACGATTTGTTGTGGTGTCAAATTCTTATCTTCTAACATATTTTAGGCCTCAATTTCTATGATCGACAAATTGTGATTTGTATAGATGTCGATATCTGCTGCAATATTTAATGATTCTTCAACGATCTCTTTTGCAGATAATTTCTTTGCGTGTTTGCTTAATGCTCTGGCTGCTGAAAGGGCGTAAGATCCACCACTTCCAATAGTAGCAATATTATCATCAGGTTCAATTACATCTCCTTGTCCTGAAATAACCAATGCATTTTCATTATTCATAACTATTAACAGAGCTTCCAATTTTTGAAGATATTTATCTTTTCTCCAATCTTTGGCGAGCTCAACTGCAGCCCTCTGCATATTGCCGTTGTATTCGTTCAATTTCTCTTCATATCGTTCAAAGAGGGTAAAAGCATCCGCGGTTGATCCGGCAAAACCGGCAAGTACTTTACCATCGTATAATTTCCGAACTTTCTTTACGGTAGATTTCATCACCGTTTTGTCCATGGTCGCTTGACCGTCGCTACCTAAAGCGGCTTTCCCGTTATGGATTACCCCCACAACAGTGGTAGCGTGTAGTTTAAATGCACTCATTGTATAAAATTAAATTCTGTTTATGCTTCTGGTTGGCAAAAACCAAGCCAGCAAAAACCTAGTTTCGATTTTGATGCGCTTTGTTTGCACTTCCATTCGAATTGGCAGAACTACCTGACGTTCTGTTTCCGCTGTTTCGATGATTATTTTTCTTAGTGATTTCAAGATCATCTTTACCACGATCTAACTCTTCAATGAACTCAACTTGGTCGAGCGCTTCATCAATCGAGTCTCCACGCATAACTACATCGGTAAGATCGACATCTGAACCTGATAGTGTAACTTTAAAGCGACTTAACGGGATGCTTTCATCCGCAACTAAAGTGACTTTGATGTGTAATTTTGACATCCACTTCCAGCGTTTACTGAAAAGCCCTTTGTTGATGAGTGTTTTCATGTAAGGATTTACATAAAGATCCACAGCTTTATAATCTGAACTGTGCTTGAAGCGACTTAACCAGCTTTCGATATCAGTCAATACGGTATCGTCACTAATAACATCACCACTTCCGCCGCACATGGGGCAAACTTTAGATACGGAATTAATTACGCTTGGTCTAATTCGTTGACGCGTAATTTGAACCAGTCCAAAATCACTCATTCCAAGCATATTGGTTTTGGCCGGATCTTTTTTGAACTCTCTTTTCAGTTCATCGTAAATTTTCTTTCTGTTCTTATCGTCTCTAAGGTCAATGAAATCTACTACAATAATACCACCAATATCTCTTAAGCGTAATTGCTTAGCGATCTCACGAGCTGCATCTAAATTTGTTTTAAGTGAATTATCTTCTTGTCTGGCTTTTGCCGCATAAGGCCCTGAGTTCACATCAACTACATACATAGCTTCCGTTTGCTCAAAGATCAGATAACCACCTGATTTCATTCTTACTCTGGGATTGAAGATGGAATTTACATCTTCTGCAATTCCCATTTGATCAAATATATGTTTTTTCCCTTTATACTGATGCACATTTTGCGCCATTTCAGGAGCAACCTGACTTACATAAGATTTAAGCTGGCGATACATTTTAGGATCGTCAACCAAAACACGTTCGTAGTTTTTTGCAAACAGATCACGAATCAAACTTTCCGTCATATCCAGATCTCTGTGGAGAAGGGAAGGGGGCTTAGCTGTTTCAAGCTTGTCTAAAATCTTTTCCCATTTTCTTAGAACATCACGAAGATCGTCTTCAATGGCTTTTTCATCCTGACCCTGAGCAACAGTTCTGACGATTACTCCGAATCCGTCAGGAACCATATCACCGAGGATATTTTTTAATCTTTTGCGCTCTTTGTAATTAGAAATCTTTTTTGAAACAGCAATGTAATCGCCCATTGGGATCAACACCAAAAATCTACCTGCAATAGTGATATCCGTTGAAATACGAGGCCCTTTTGAACCAATTGGTTCTTTTACAATCTGGACTAAAAGCTTTTGGCCAGTTCTTAAAATCTTACCTGCTAACGCTTGTTTCTGATGATTAGCGAGCTTCTCTTTGTTTTTTAGATCAGACTTAGCGTGACTGGGAATAGCATTTGGGCCGTTAAGCATAGAAATGTATTCATCTAAGTGATCTCCGGCATCTGAGAAGTGCAAGAAAGCATCTTTTGGAGTTCCCATATCGATAAAAGCAGCTTTAATACCGCCCATAACTTTATGGACTTTTGCTACATGGATATTACCAACAGTACGTTGGTTCTCTTCTGATTGAATGAATAATTGAGCGAGCTCTCCATCTTCGAGCAACGCAATCCGAGCTTGATGCTCGGTGGAGTGAATTATGATTTGGTTCTTCATTAAATTTCTTTTTTGAGCGGCCGGTACCTGCAATACATGCTATCCACTGTCGAATTCTGAGTACTAACTCCGGTTCGTAAAATGTGCGAATATATGATGTTACCTGAAAAGAAGGTGTAGCAACATCGGCCAGATTATCTTGAAAATTTGTTTTATAAGGGGCTGATATTTGTGATTCATCAGCAAAAAATCTCTGCTTTATAACTAAGAATATTAACACGCAGAAAAAAAGTAAATCGGTAGAAATAGCATCAAGAAGGCTTGTTTTTTCTTCTTCTATGCTTGGTAATTGATATGTATTAAGTGCGTAACGCAAAAAATAAGTTCCCTAAAAATCTTTTTATTTAACCGATTGTAATAAACATAAATATACGGTTGATTGAACTAGTATGAAACGATTAAATGATGTAATTTTTTTAAAGCAACCCATCCCTGTCCCTTCCCTTCTCCGAGGGAAGGGGACTTTGAAACAAAGAATTTTATTAACTGAGAAAATCTTCGAAATAATATAGAAATGAACTAAATACGTCTCTCTCCCTGATGTTAGGGAGAGAACAAGAGTGGGTCAGAGAGTATTGAACTTTAAATCTCAACATCTAATTACAAGCAAGCAGCAACTATTGTATTTGTTTAGAAAAAGTTCATGTAATTAGTACTAAGAATAAACCGACTTCTTTTTGAAAACTTTCAGAATAAACATTTTAGTAGCCGGAGTTCAAGCAACCCA
>CAXBHO010000090.1:0-15413 GCA_963975485.1 uncultured Balneola sp.
TTTCCATACCACAAAGATACGAAATTTTATTGTTAAATTACCGCTTTGTTAATAAATGTAATTAGAAATAAATTAGTAGCCAGAATATTTGCCGTAGTGGCACGTGGTACCCCGTACGTGAATACATTGAAATATGCCTCGTAAATCGGAGGATATTTTTAGCAAATAAAACTTGTTTAACTCATAGAATACGCAGGCAGAGCCAAAGGCACTCCTGTGGAGGAATCTGGATCGCAATCACAAACTCATCCTCATCCTTTACTACCAATCCAGATCTCGGCATACGCCGCGAGATGACTAGGTTTGTATTAGTAAACTCACAAACCAGATCAACGTCATTCCTGCAACAGGAAGAGGACTCGTTGATATAAATCATCCTATTTTAAAAGCATCCAGCCTCTCCTTGTGAAGGAGAGGTTGGAGAGGTCGAACATTGATTGAGAATTCAAATCTGCCAATTTTGCTCCATCATTTCGACGAAAGCGGGCCTGCCTGAGGTAGGCAGATTTACGTCAGGATTAAAATCAGACGCCCGTACGAAACTCTAAAAAGTATAGTGAATTAAGTTTCTAATTAAGCTGTTGGTATTCTATATTTCAACCCTCAAAATCAAAGACACATCAAGCATTTGAACAAACAAAAACTGGCCATTTTAGGAGCCACGGGATCCATTGGGACACAAGTACTCGAAGTTGTTCGTCAGCATCCAGATAAGTTTGAGATTGTTGCTCTCACAGCTAATGGTAATTGGGAATTGCTTGCAGATCAGGTTAATGAATTCGATCCTGAAATAGCGTTGATTTGTAATGATGATCATTATTCTGATTTTAAAAAATCAGTTTCTGTGGATTGCGAAATACTTTCAGGAATTGAAAATCTATCCGTTATTGCCACCCATCCCAAAGCAGATACTGTTCTAAACAGCTTGGTTGGTTTTGCGGGATTTATTCCAACCATCGAAGCATTAAAATCAGGTAAGAAAGTAGCTTTAGCCAATAAAGAATCGCTAGTGGTTGGTGGAGAACTTATAAGAGAACTTTTGGATACCTATTCGGGCACTTTGATTCCGGTCGATTCTGAGCATAGTGCCATGTTGCAATCTATAGTTGGCGAAAAACCTGAGAATATCGAGAAGATTATTATCACGGCAAGTGGTGGACCGTTTAGAGATTTTAATAAAGAGCAGATGCAGAAGGTAACCTTAGAACAAGCACTAGATCATCCGAACTGGGATATGGGAGCAAAGATAACGATCGATTCTGCCACTATGATGAATAAAGGATTAGAAATTATTGAAGCGAAATGGTTGTTTGATATTCCTGTTTCAAAAATTGAACCGGTTATTCATCCGCAAAGTATTATACATTCTATCGTTACTTTCGTTGATGGATCAAGTAAAGCGCAATTAGGCCCGCCGGATATGAAAGTACCGATCATTTATGCATTAACTTATCCGGATCGTTTGGAACTCGAAACTACAAGAATAGATTGGTCTCAAGCACAAGAACTTACTTTCTTACCCGTTGATTACGAGAAATTTCCGTGTCTGAAACTTGCTATCAATTCCATAGAACAAGGAGGAGTAGCTCCAACAGTTTTGAATGCTGCAAATGAAGTGGCAGTAAAACGCTTTTTGAACAAAGAAATTAATTATATTGGCATCCCAAAAATAGTAGAGGAATGTCTTAACAAAATTGGGTTGAGTCATCACGTTGAGATTGACTCTTTAATTGAAATCGATAAAGAGACGCGCAAATTAGCTGCGCATATTAATTAATATGACATTTATAGAACTTGCAACAACGATTGGCATCTTTATTGGTGCTTTAATGATTCTGGTTTTTATCCATGAATTAGGACACTTTTTAGCGGCCAGACTTTTTGGAATGAGAGTGGAGCGATTTTCGGTTGGATTTCCTCCAAGAATTTGGGGATTTAAAAAAGGAGATACCGATTACTGTATTGGAGCAACCCCTCTTGGCGGATATGTGAAAATTGCTGGAATGGTAGATGAAAGCATGGACAATGAATTCCTCGAACAAGAACCGCAACCTTGGGAATATAGAAGTAAACCTGTTTGGCAACGCATAGTAGTAATTACAGCTGGTGTGATTTTTAATATGATTTTAGCATTCGTGATTTTCTCAGGAATGATAATGACAAATGGAAAAGTTGTTGTTCCTGTTGAAAATATTGAAGGTGTTTATATTACGGAAGAATCTATTTTATATGAGATGGGATTCCGAAATAGCGACAAAATTGTTGGAGTAAATGGAGAAAATGTACCTTATTTCAATGATCTCGTTTCATCTTCTGCGTTAACTTCAGAGAATTTGAATTATCAGGTTATAAGAAATGGCGAGGAAATAACTATCCCGGTTGCTTCTTCTTTTTTAGATAGCATTCAAACTCGCGGCTTCTTGGCAGCTGAATTAATATTACCGAGTATTCCTTCTTCCATAGTTGCTAATTCACCTGCTTCTGAGGCCGGACTTCAACGAGGGGATAAGATAGTTAGCATTAATGGAGAAGAAGTTAATTACTGGATTCAGCTTACAAGTCTCATTCGTGCAAATCCGGAAGGGAAAGCTTTGGATATCGAAATTCTTCGGGATGGTGAGCTCTTAAATGTACAAATAACTCCAACTGATGGAACAATCGGCATTTATCCTCCTGACTTAGAAATTGCAGGCGGCATAAGAATCGACTATGGTTTTTTTGAATCTATTGCTGCAGGTTGGAATGAAACCGGCGATCAAACTACCGGGATTATTCAAGGATTTGCACGAATGATATCAGGTGATATTTCGGTTCGTCAGAATCTTGGCGGACCAATTGCTATTGCAAATATGACCAAACAAGCAACAGATTCAAGCGGTTGGATTGGTTTTTGGACGATAACAGCATTATTGAGTATTACCTTAGCAATAATGAACATTCTACCAATTCCGGCGCTAGATGGTGGGCATTTGGTATTTCTGATCTACGAGGGAATTACAAGAAAAGA
Organism: uncultured Balneola sp.; assembly: GCA_963975485.1. Lineage (GTDB taxonomy): Bacteria > Bacteroidota > Rhodothermia > Balneolales > Balneolaceae > Balneola. Next base: position 3,008 of record CAXBHO010000090.1, read on the forward strand.
GCCCTCTGAAAAAGTTAGAATTGTGGCACAAAATATTGGTTTCTTTTTACTTGTAACACTCATGATATTTGTAGTATTTAACGATGTAATAAAGCTCTTTTAATTTATGTTTGCACGCGAAGGCTACTTCACAATGACAATTGCAGTTCTATTTACTGCACTGATTTTTTTGCTTACAGCATTTTATATCACACACTGGATTGCATATCCAATTTATATCGTAGTCGGAGTGTGTTGCGGAATCGTGATCTATTTTTTCCGTGATCCTGAGCGCGAAACTCCGGAAGGTGAAAACCTGATTATTTCACCGGCAGATGGAGTTGTAGTCTTGATTAAAGATTATCACGAAGACATTTACATCAAGGATAAAGCTACTCAAATAAGCATTTTCTTGTCACCTTTGGATGTACATGTAAACAGAAATCCAATTTCAGGAAAGCTGGAATATTTGAAATATCATCCCGGTAAGTACTTAATGGCTTGGAACGAACACGCTTCAGAACTAAATGAAAGAGCAGATTTTGGTGTGCTTCATCCATCAGGTACAAAATTCTTCTTCAAACAAATTACCGGATTTTTAGCCAGGCGAATTGTTTATCACATTAGGAAAGGAGATGATCTTGAAGCAGGGGAACGCTTTGGGATGATGAAATTCGGTTCCAGAATGGATGTGATAGTTCCTTCTAATGTCACCGTTAAAGTGAAAGAAGGAGACCGAACGGTAGCCGGTGAGTCAATCATTGGAGAGATCAACTCATGAAATATCCCATCCAAAGAAAATATGGCTCATTTAAGGAGAAGAGACAGCGTATAAAGCAAGGAAAACCTGCTGTAAACCGACGAATTGCAGTCCCTAGCTTCTTTACCCTAATGAACTTATTTAGTGGATTTTTGGCTATTATTTCCATTGCAGATGGGAATTTGTACTGGGGAGCGTGGCTTATCGCAATTGCAGGGTTATTTGATGTAATGGATGGCTTAATGGCCAGGTTAGCAGACGCTAACAGCGACTTTGGAATCGAACTGGATTCACTGAGTGATATGGTTTCATTTGGAGTTGCACCCGGTTTTTTGATTTATACTTTTAGTCTTAACGAGCTTGGAATATTAGGTATCATTATCAGCGCTATTCCTCCTTTATGCGGAGCAGTTCGGTTAGCTCGTTTTAATGTAAACGCTCGTTTATCTCCAACAAATGAGCATTTCATTGGATTGCCAATACCGGCTCAGGCAATTATTCTGGGATCTTTTTTCCTCACATTCAGGAACGATCTGGATTTATTTTCCGGATTTGAGCAGGGAATTAATTCCATCTTAATTCCGGTCGTTGTTGTAATCTCATTCCTAATGGTTAGCACTATAAAGTTTGATAAAATTCCAAGGTTTGATCGTCGCTCCATTCGTGAAAACAGAGGCAAACTTGGATTACTGCTCTTGTACTTTATTCTGATTATCACTTTAAAAGAATATGGGTTAATGGCTGTGTTTACCATTTTTATCCTAAAGGGATTGATAATGGGAGCTATTCACTATTTTGGTGATTACAATGAAGAAGGAGAAGACGTTTTTCAAGATTATAGCTGATGAACCTTTGAATATCGAATAATGAACAAGGAATAATGAATATCCAATAAAGAAATTCAATTAAGATTTATATTTCCTATCAAAAATTAATAGCGAAATAATGAATTTTCAAATTCTAGATTGGATAATTTCAACTATTTTTTTTGCGGCGTTTCCATCTCCGTAAGGATTGAAGGTGTTCTTCTTTTTTGTGCTACTAAGCATAGATTTCGTTTCAGTAACTATCTTTTCAGTATCCGAGCCGACTAATTTTGTAAAGCCGTTTTCAATTAATTCCTGTCGCTCTGTGGTTTTTCTTAGAACCAACATTTTTTTTCCTAAAGCAGCGGCTTCTTCCTGAATACCACCTGAATCAGTAAGTACAAGATCACTTTGTTCTAATACATGATGAAAGGAAAGGTAATCCAATGGTTCAATGACGTTCAATCGCTTGTGGTGGAAATTTTTATTATTTAAAACTTCTCTGACTTTAGGATTGGGATGAGCCGGAAAAACAATTACTCTTGAATCATCAGCATTTAAGATCTCAATTAATGCTTCCATGATTTTTGATAAGGGCTTGCCGTGATTTTCTCTTCTGTGAGCTGTGACAAGAATAAGTTTTTGATCAGTAGTCAAGCTATTTAAAAACTCAGGACGTGAAACATGAAATTGATCTGATTTTTTAATCTGATATAATGCATCAATAACGGTATTCCCTGTTTCAAATATTCTAGACTCGTCAATTCCCTCATTCAATAAATGTTGTTTGGCAGTAGATGTTGGAGCAAAATGAAGAGAGGCAATGTTACTTATTTGTTTTCGGTTTAATTCTTCAGGAAATGGATTATAGTTGTCAAAAGAACGTAATCCTGCTTCAACATGATAAACCGGTATTTGTACATAGAATGCAGCTAGAGCGCACAAATAAGAAGATGTTGTATCTCCCTGAACAATTACGGCGTCAGGTTTTTCAGCAGAATAAAACTCCTTTAATTTTGGCAATAGAAATTCCGTGAGTTCAAAAAGATCAGAGGTAGAAGACATGCTTTTAAAATCATAATCAGGAACAATTTTAAATAAATTCAGCATGTTTTCAGCGAGTTCATCGTGTTGACCGGTATGCAGTTTTACCACATCAAATTTTGCTGATCTTTCCAATTCATGAATTACCGGTGCAAGTTTAATGATCTCAGGTCTGGTGCCAAATGAAACAACGATTTTCTTCATTTTAACATCCTTTTGTATTGAATCAGAGTCTGCTCAGCTACTTTATCCCAAGTATAGTTCTGCAGGATATGAGTTTGTAAGTTTTCTGTCTTCGGTTTTTTCAAAGCCTTTTGAATTCCGGTTTTTATACTACTTTTAGAAAAAGGAGAGACGTAGTTGGCATACTCTTCAAAATAATCTCTCGGTCCACCAACTTCAGTGATTACAATATTTGCGCCGGCTAGCGCAGCTTCCATCGCTGAAATTCCCGGTGTCTCAAATTGAGAAGGCAGTACAAAAACTTTGCAAGCTGCATAAGCAGATGAAAGAAGCTCGGAATCGTGCTCTAAAGTATTTAGTAAATAGATATTCGGGTTTTTTTCAGCAAGTAATACACACTTTTTACTGTACTTAGAATTACTGAAGTCACCAATTATAACGAGTTTTTCATCAATACCCTGAAATGCTTCCAGCAGAGTTAATACATTTTTTCTTGGTGCAGAAGATTGACCTGCAAATAAAACAAAATCTTTAAAACCCATTTTTTCTTCAAAAAGAGTAGCATTACTTTCAATAAATCTCTTTTCTACTCCATTAGGTATTACTTTAATTTTTGAATCTGAGATACTAAAAGCAGCATGTATCAATTTGCCTTCAGCGGTAGTATTTGGAAGAACTAGGTCAGCTTTTTCACAAATTTCTTTCTTTTGAGCAAATTCTGACCGGATTCCTGAACTTATGCTTGTAAGTTTTTCTTCAATGTTTAGCAATCTCCGAATATTAGATGCTTTACGGTTAGAGAATAAAACAGGAGAGAGCACTATTTTTTTATTTTGCTCATACAGCCTGGAAACTATTCCATGATTTTCAATACTTGCTGAGAAAATATGAAACAGATCAATATCTTTGGAAGAGATAGTATCCCAAGGACTGATAAAAATTACTTCAACTTCTAATTCTTTTAAATGCCTGGCTGTTAATAGAGCTTGTGTCCTTAATCCTCCATTAACGGCAGCAATACTATTAGGCGCTATAAAACCAATTTTCATAAGCGATGTCTGTTTTTCCAATCTATAAAGCTGGTTTTCATGAGATCAAACCGATTATGATGTAGTTTCTGCAATTCATCCAAAGAAGGTAGAGAAGGAGTTTCGTATTTGAAAGTGCTGTTTATTTCTTTTGATAGAATTTGATTTTTTGAAGAGATGAGGTCAAAACTTTCCGGAGTTTGAGAGATATATAAAAGTAAAGAAGAACTAGCTGAGGTTATTTCAACTTTATCATCCTTAACAGAAGCTGTGAATCGGGATTGTGCTCTTCTATTCCAAAAACCGGCATATTCCTCAAAAGTCAAGTTTGTAAGTTGATCAGAGTTAACTTGTTGAAAGATTTTCTCAAATATTTCAAATCCAACTTGTAATGGATGATGGTAAAATATAATCGGTTTAAAGAGCTTCTTTTTGTTCTCATAAATATGTAGAAAGTATTGTTGAATACTATCCATCGAATATCTTTTTCTACTTAAACTACCGGTACAAATGGGATGAACTGGAATCTGAAGATTTTTAAAATTCTCTTGATAGAAAGGGACACTATCATACCCGGTTGAGAACTCTGAAGTATATTTGAAGTCAAAATGCTCTAAGACGTTAGCCAAGCTTTTATTCCACATTCCATAAGGAGCGCAAAATCCGTTTGGGTTAATATCAATTTCCTTCAATTTAGAAAATCCCTGTTGGATATTACTTTTAATATCTGAAAAAGAACCACTGTACCCATGTTGATATCCATGTAAAGCCAGTTCCTGATCTGGCATATTTTTGAAAAATTCTAACCAATTTTCGTGCGCTTGTACATGTAAAAACCAGGTAGCTTTGATAGCATGAAGCGCTAATAATGATTGAATTTTTTGAAGAGAATCTTTGGTTCCGTAATCGCTGTCAATTCTAAATCCAAAAACCGGATGTCGTTTTGGAGATATCCACTTCTTAATAAAAGGGAGATTCTGTTGAAACAATAAATGCTGAATGCATAGCTCAATTATATCATGTAAAGAATCCAAAGAGACTTTATTGACAATCTCATCAGGATAAAGACCATAAGGGCTAAGAAACCTTTTTCGGGTAGATTCTGTGTTTGCCGGAAGATTTGCTAAATCAATTCCTATAAAACCAATAACGCCTGTTTGATGGCTTTTTTCAAAATCTATAAGACCTGAAAGAATGTTTGAGTTTGAGTATGAACAAGTTGTATACACATCAAGATGGGAAACTCTGTCAAATTCAGTATTTGAAGTTTTATTGAAAACAGTTTTAGTAAAAGATCTATTTAGAGTCTTGGAATAAAACGTTGGTTTGGATGATAATTCTAAGATTAATCCATTTTGTTGTATAAAGTTATTTACTACAAGGATTTCATCATGGCTTAAGGAAGAACTACCGTCAATAATGAGATGAACATATTTGTTTAGTTCGGTTTTAAGATCTGCAATTTCATACCAAACCCCGATTGATTCCAGAATAGATATCAAAAAATCTGATGGAGAGATTAATCCAATGCAGAGGCGCTTTCTCATTTAATCAGTTTCTCCTTTAACCAATTCAATTCCCCAATACGGATTACTCTGGCGTACCAACTTAGAACAGGAATAACCATTAGAGTAATTATTGATGCAATTAAATAATGGATTTCGAAGTAATAAAATATAGTAAAGAGAACAGATCCTGTAGTAAATATGATAAGTAGTGATCTTAAAATCTTGATAGGTACTATTTTTCTAAACCAATAATAGGATGAAGTAGCTAAAACAAATTCTGATAACAACACAGAAAAGGCGACCATCTGAGAGTCGCCAAAACTAGCAAATAATACAATCAGTATGGCTGAAATTGTACCTCCTAAACTAGTTGCCCAAAAATATTTTTTGTCATTGTTTGTAGCAATTAAACCAAATGAGAAAAGGCTGTTTAGGAAAGTTAAAAGTATAAATAATGATAGAATTTGAAGTATTTCTATGCTTCCGGCAAAATCAACTCCGTACAATAAAAGGATAATTTGTTCTGCATTTATGGCTGTTAATAAGGACAAAATAGTGCCCCCGACAATAATTAGCCGGATGACCATATTTATTCGTTGAATTGCGTTTTCCCTGTTAGAGCTCCAAAGAGAGGCAAGATTTGGAAGTAGTAAATTTACAAAAATACGATCAAGCATCATGGCAATGATAATAATCCGGAATGCAGCGCCATAAACTCCGGCATCTTTTAAACTTAAAAATATTCCAATCAAAATAGGAGGAAGTAATTGAACTACTCTGGAAAAGAAACCACCGAATCCAACTATTGAACTGTTTTTTAAAAGCTCAATATATGTTTTAAAACTTCGTGAAGGCAGTTTAAAGGGTTTATCAGAAATTGAAAATGTTCCAAGAACAACTACAGCTGATGTAACACCGATTGTGTACAAAATTGGAACTATTGCTACGTCATCTTCGCTGTTAATAAGCCAGTAAACCAAACCTAAATAAACAAAACCATTCACTATTCTGGAAAGGGCGAGTTTTCCAAATTTTTGCTTACCACTGTAATACCATTCGAGCAATAATGCGTATGGAATCAAAGAATATAGATACCCTGTTATCACTTGTTTTTGAAGTTCTCCAATTGGAACAAATGAAAGAATAATAGTTGAAACGATAAGTATAATAGCTGCTAAAGCAATTTTAAGATTGAATAATTCTTTAGCTCTGAATGTTCTGTACTTTGGCTCTTTTGCAATCTCCCGCACACCAATATTTAAAATCCCCAGGTCTGCTCCCCAAGTTGCATATCCAAGAATTGATACCGCAACCGTAATTAACCCAAAGTATTCTGTTCCTAACGTCCTTGCCAGGTATATCGATGTTAAAAAGGCTAACCCTCGACCTCCAAAATCGCCGAAGGCAATCCAAAATGCTTTTTCTTTGAACTTACTCATTGTTTAAGGTAGAAATTGCAGATGTTAGATATGCTTTTTTCTCCAATTCCGATGAGAATAGCTGAACATTAGAATAGCTGTTCAATTCAGACAAACAACCGATATCAGGTGCGATAATTGATTTTTTATAACTCAGAGCCATTGCTACGGCACCTGAGGTAAGAATTTTTTTGTAGTTAAAAAAACAAAGATCAGAGGCTCCAAATAGATAAGGAGTTTCCTGATCACTTATGAAATCAGGTATTAGCGTTATATAGTCTTGTTCTTTGGATCGTACTTTCAATCTGTTTAGTAAAGTTTTCTGACCTTTCTTAATTGGTCCCGCAATCAAAACTTGAACATTAAATTTTTCATCTTCAATGATATCCAAAATATTTTCAATTCTTTTATATTCAGAAATATTCCCGAAAAATAATAGAACGGGAGTTTCATACTTAATATCCGATTTGAATTTCCTATTGATAAACTCGATTGATTCTGATTTCTGAATTTCCTTTGCAGGAAAAAGGGGATGAGGATAGGTGTAAAGTTTGACCTTATTAACAGCGAATTTTTTTGAGACAAGGTCTGCTGATGAACTACAATGTATGTGAACAGCATCTGATTTTTTTCCCATCCACCGGTGCATTTTTAAATGAGCAGGCAACCATTTCTGGTCATGAGGTTCTAGGTTATGAACAGTCCAAACTAAAGTTCCACCAAATAGCTTGAATAATAAGATACAAAGTAATTTCCAGGGCATTCCCATCATTGATTTTAAATCCTGAAACTCTAACCAATGATAGTGAAGCAATACTTTTTTACTTATAATCGCCGAAACCACAAATTTAAAATGATCGAATATTGTTACATTTTGAATCTGATATTCCTGCAACTCTAATAAAGGCTTATAAAGCTGATATAAATAATCAGAATCAGAATGTGTAAAATTGATTAAGGGAACTACAAAAATAGTGCCTTCACTGAAGCCTAAAGAGGTATATATATCGCAGAGCGATTTTACCTTCATAAGTTGATCTTAGAATTTATATTGTAATCCAATCGAATTGAGTGAGCCGAATCCGTATCTGTAAGGAACTAATGCATAGTTAACATTAATAAGATCGGTAACTAAACCAACACCAAAAGAAATTTGTTTGGCTTGGTTTCCGGTTTTAAATCCTCCTGATAATTCAATCACCTCAGCAAAATTTAACCTTAATCCAAAATTAAAATAAGGATCGTTTTTTACTTCACCATTTTGAAGTGTTTCCCTTTCGTTGAGAGGTTGAACATAATCAGAACTTATACTTACAAGTACCGGTAGATCAGAATTCTTTGGAGGGGTAAATTCAAAAACATCTAAGGAAATACCGGCACGTAACAATTCAGGAAGAGCCGTTGATTGATTGTTGAGCTCATCAAGTTTACCAATATTTAAAACAGAAATTCCGGTTTTTAATTTTGAATCAAAAAATTCACTTGCTGCCCCAAAGTTAAAAGCGTAGCCTGAAGCTTTGTATTGAGCATTCACTTCATTCAAATATTGGGCTGCAATTCCCAGAGATATGAAATCAAAGTCGTAAGCCAATGCACCGCTTAATGATAGATATGAGATCGAAAAATCCCCATTTGACGGTCCCGGATTATTACGCTGTTCAATGCCATTTATGCGTGAATTATAAATCCCAATTGAAACCGCTCGTTTTCCACTTATGAAATTAGCTCCCCCAAAAATAAAATCACTATCTTCGATCCAGCTTGAATAGCCTAAATCAATGGTAGAAGAAGCGTTTAGTATTAATAAAGCAGGGTTTAAATAAATTGATGCGGAGCCTTGAGGAATGGCCGTAACTGACTCGTTTAGAGCTAATCCGGATGGAGTAGGAGCGTTTTCGAGCATCGAAAAACCCGTGCCGGAATCTGAGTTTTGTGCTTTTAAAGAAAAGCTCAATAGAAAAAATAATCCGCAGGTCAGTATTAATCTCATAAATTCAGGCTTAATGAAAATACATGCATGTTTGAAACTCTATTTGGCTCAAGAACAAAAGCATATCCAATTGAAGGAGCAAATTTATCGAATGGAAGATAGAGCGAAAATCCACTACTTGCTCCCCAACTACTAATATCGGATAAATCCGGTAAAGAATAACCTCCCCTCAATGTTATTCGCTCATGGGCATTCCAGGCACCTCCCAGTCTGATTTGTTGAGCATTCGTTTTAAGCTCAGTTACTGAAGTAATCAAATTTGGGCGACCATTTGAGATAAAAGTTTCATTCTCTTCAATTTCAGATGTTAACGCTTGAATTTCATATTCTCCCGATACCGTAAAAGAAGTATTTTGGTATGCTAATCCCCACTTAAATCTTGTAGGAAATTTATTAACAACATTTCTCGATTCTTGTATTCCGTAAAGATCAGCAGAGTTCCATCTGTATTCAGCGAACAAATCCTGAATTGCGAAACCAAAGTTTAGATGTGACGAAATTTTATAAAGAAGTCCGAAATCAATTCCCACGCTTGTTTCAGGCTCCAAATCTTTATGATAATTTGCATAGTTGATTTTGAAACCGAACCCCGCATTAAATTTGCTGCTCATTCTAATGCCAAATGCGGTATGCAACTGATATTCAGAAACATCGAAATTCCCGTCCGGATACCCACTAACAGTTCGTCCATCAATACCATTTATTCCTGTTCTCAATAATGAAATTGAAACTCCGGCTGAAGGAGGTAATTGAAATGAAGCTCCTAAAGTTTGATGTATTCTATCATAAGAAAGAGAAGATACAGAAAATTGAAGAGGAATATAGCTTTGAAATAATGCAGAATGTGCAGGATTATACTGCGCATACGACCCTTGAGAGGTTACGGCTGTCATAGCATTCCCCATCCCTAAAGCTACAGGACCGTAGCCTATTCTTTGCGGAGCTCCTGCAAAACCTCCGGGTTGCGCAAATGCTGCTCCGGTAGATAAAAAAAGTAGAAGTAAAGTTATATAGAGCTTATTCATTATTCTATCAACAAAATTTTTCCGTTAATTGATCTGTCCGGCATTTCTATTACGTAAATATAAGGACCGTTAGCTACTTTTCTTCCGCTGTTATCAACACCGTCCCAAACGGCTTCATACGTGCCTTCAGTGTATGTATTTTCTTCGATATTCCGTACTAAATTCATGCCAAAATCAAAAACGCGGACATTGACATTGCCTGATTTTTTGAGTTCATATTTAATACGAACAACTTCATGTAAAGTAGGAGAGAAAGGATTTGGATAAGCATAGGTATTTACTGATTTAGCATCAGGTTCAAATGCATTTCCACCTGAAAGAGGGAAATCTACACGGTTAATTTCCCAGGTTTCTCCTAAATCGTCGGTAGAGATCACTCCATCATTTGTTCCAATCCAAACTCTATCGGTTGATGAGTCAACTGCAAAGAATTCTGCTCCTTCCTTTAAAAATGTATTAGCACTTCGTATTTGAGGGGATTTACTCCAACTTGATCCATTGTTTTTTGAAATAAATAGTCCGTTTTCTCCGGCAGCGAAAATAACTCCGTCCTTAAAACCAATGCTGTTTATTTTTTCTCCAATCAAATATTGTTGGAATGTTTCTCCGTTATCGGAAGTAGCAACCATTCCAAATTGTTCACCGGTTTGACCATCAATAACCCAATTTGTCATCCAAATCTTATTGGTTGCGGGATCTTCTTCAATTTCTATTACCCAATTTCCAAGCAAGCCATCATCGCTATTATCAAAATTAACATGTTTCCAGGAAATGCTATCTGTAGGAGCTGAAATGGCATCAGTTGAGATATTGATACCGTTAGCAGATCCAAACCAAACATTATTACTGGAATCAAGATGTAAGCCAAACCCAAGAAGATTAAGATCAGAACGAGCATCATATCGATTGATTTGATTGCTCTGATACTCAGATCTCCATATATATGAATTATTTGGAGTAAACAATTCCACATTTGAAGGTGGTAAGATTAGTCTTTCCCAAGACGAACCATTATCTGTACTTCTTAATAATCCCGAAGCCCAGGTAGCTGCAAAAAGTGTATTTGACTTTATTTTAATATCGTAAGGGGGAGATTGTTGAGGTACCGTGTTTCTAATTCTGAAATATTGATTTCCGCCATAGGTGAACAAAATATCACAATCGCCGGTGTAAGGAATGGATTGATCATTACAATTTTCATTTGGTTGGCTATCTAAGGGGAAATCAATAAAATTCCAGCTAATTCCACTATCGTTTGAAATATAAAAGCCAAATCCTGTTGGTATTGATTCTCCCGCTAATTGGCTATTAAAGCCTAAACCAACGGCAAACTTAGAACCGGTTATATCCATTGAGAAAACTCTTCCATCTGAATCGGCAATGCTATCAATATCAGCAGGCTGAAACCAATCAGTGCTATTACTGACATTGTAATTTAAAGAAGGGCTTATCCAAACCGTATCACCTGAAGCTACTAGATTAGAGACTCCATTTTGTTTGATGCTATTGAATGGAGAATTAACAGAATAAACATTTTGAGCGTTTACCCCATCCGAAATAATGAATAATGTTATAAAAAGGGCTAAAATTCTACTCATTATCAACAAGGTTAAAAGGGGTTTCTAAAGTGTCAGAACTTAATCCGGATTTATCTATAGCCCAGTACAGAGCAGTTCTATTATTTGGAGTGTTACTACTATTAATTGTAAATGTAGTTGAGAACACTGAGTCAGCAGCAGTCTCATCACCACTAGAACTCGCTCCATCATCAAACATTTCGAAAGGAGAAGCGCCTAATAGTGTTCCGTCTTCATTTCTAAAATTTAACAGAACTTTATCAATATTAGATTGACCGTCTGCATCCCTTACTTTAGCAGTAAATAAAACTGTAGTTGTATTAGAACCAGAAGGTATTTCTACTTCTTCAGGATTATTAACTTCCAATATCTCAGGAGCATTTATTGGTACTCCGGTTTGCTTAATTATTGCTTGTGCATAATTTTGACTTATTGCTTCAGTTGATGGAGTTACTAACAAAGTGTAAGAGTTAAAATCTATTGTATTTGTAGAAATTTGAACGTCTGCATTATAAAGATTATCTGCTCGTGCATTTTGGAACAAACCTTGAATAGAAGGAATCTCTTCACTGTTAACAAATATAGAATAAAATGGAGTAGAACCTTGAGGAAGGTTAAATGCTTTTACGGATAAATTTAAATTGAGTGTGGTATCCTTTTGTCCATCAAGAACTTGATCAAAAGTTATATTCGATGGATTTACGGTTAGTTCAGCAACATAAGGTTCAATATCATCGAAGTCTTTAGGAGTTAAGGTATCATCACAGGAATAAGTAAATCCCAGTAATAAACTAAAGAGAACCAAGGAATAGAATTTAAAAGACAAAAAGATCGCGTTTAATTTTAATGAATAGTTATTGTAACGATGCTATATAGGCGATGTTTTTTTGGTTCGCCAGATATTAGGAATTCATTGTTTAGATAGCAACTCTAATCTTGTAAGAATATTTTTAACCTAGTTCCGTAGCTCCGCCTGTCTGCCGGCACTTTAGAAGTCTGCGGAACAATCTATTGTAGCTTCGCCCCAAGCATTATTGTGCACACAATCTTGGTTCTTCGTCTTGTAGATATCATTATTATTGGTTAAA
>CAXBHO010000091.1:0-15190 GCA_963975485.1 uncultured Balneola sp.
TCAGCAAATTAACATTTTATTGTTTTGCTGTCCTATTTTCCTAGACCACTACATACAAAGTTTATTTGTTGTTCGCTCCATTTGGCAAATTACAGGTAGTGGTTGTAGGTCCTGTCAAAGACAATCATACTGTGGGCTGCCAACCGGAGATATTGCAGGAAATTTTTGTCGTGCTGTTTAGCTTCGCTGATTTTCACAAACTCGGGCGTGTCGCTGTGGGCATCGATCATCATGTGCACTTTGAGCCCGCCTTTCTTCTTCCCTTCCTTTTTCGGGTTCCGTCCTACGCCTTTCATGATATCGGAAAACAGCCTGATGGTACTGGAATCGAAGATGAAAAGTTTGGAAAAGGAAACCCTGTCAATCCGGCTGACCGACAAAAGTGGCCTGAAATGTTCCAAAAGCATAAAATAGAGGTCCTTGAAAAACTCGTTGTCCCTGCCTCGAAGACCATCACCTGCCGTACTCTTGACCGGGGACTTTTCCATCCCCAAATGGTTCATCTTGCCCGCTAGAGCCTGCATCCCATCGCATATCTCGCCCATGGAATCGCAACGGCTCAATATACCGAACAGCATCGTTGTCAACTGTGTCCATGAACCATAGGTCTTGTAATAACGGTCAGATTGGTGTTTATGGAAAAGCATGTCAAATTTATTTCTTGGAATAAAATCCAATATTTGTTTGAAAATTGGCTGACCGACTAAATTCTTTTCTATATTTTTATTGCTCATATTTTGTTGTTTTGGTAAACTAAAAATATGAAAAAAGGAGCTAATCCAATTCTGGATAGCTCCTTATATTATTTTTTGTCGGTTAGTAGTGTTAATTTATACTAAACTCAAAAAATGATTATGAGCTTCAGAAAAAAGCTAATCCCTCAACAAATACGGAAAAAATTTCAACCGAAGGACATCGGTAGTGCTCCCGGTACCCTCACTCACATCGGGCTAAAAAAACTTGATGAAGTTACTATCGATATCCATGATTACGACAATGATCGACTTGATATTAAAAGGGTGGAAAAGATCACCGAATGTATTCCTTATGTAGATAGTCCAAATCCAACGTGGGTTCAGGTAAAAGGGCTCCATGATATTGAGCTTTTAAAAGAACTGTGGGATGAATTCAACTTCCATCCTCTTATACAAGAAGATATCTTGAATACCACCCAACGTGCAAAGATTGAAGATTATGGAGAGCAGATCTTTATTGTACTTAAAATGATTTATTTTGAGGATGGAAATTTTGAACAAGAACAAGTAAGTATTGTTTTCACTGAGAAGTTTATTTTTTCATTTCAGGAATCAGATCGAAAGATATTTTTGCCTATTAAAGAACGGCTTAATATGGAAAATACCCGGATGCGTAAAAGTGGACCGGATTATATGGCTTACGCATTAATGGATATAATCATTGACTACTATTTTTCTGCATTAGAAGAAATAAACGATGGCATCGTACAAATCGAAGAACGTCTGTGGTCCGATGACGACAATGAATCCCTACCTCAAATTCATAAAGTGCGCCGTCAATTGCTCCAGTTTAGGAAATGTGTATGGCCATTACGTGATACCATCAACTCGTTGGTTCGTGATGAATCTCATTTAATTAAAGAAGAAACACGGTTATTCTTAAGGGATGTCACAGATCATACCTTACAAATTGTGGATACGCTGGATAACAACCGTGAAATGGTTTCCAGCTTGCATGATATGCATCAGACCAATATCAGCAATAAAATGAATGAAGTAATGAAACTACTGACGATTATTGCAACCATCTTTATTCCTCTTACTTTTATTGCCGGAATTTATGGGATGAATTTCGCATATATGCCGGAACTAGGTTGGCAATACAGTTATCCCATTGTCTGGGGTATTATGATATTGGTCACTATAGGAATGTTAATCTACTTTAAAAGAAAGAATTGGATGTAATCCATAAAAGAGCCTTAAGTCGTTCAAACTTAAGGCTCTAACTAACTACGGAGGTATTTGGGTAAATTCTTTTCAAACTCAAAACTTGAATTTAATGCCTGCTAAAATATTCAATCTGTCAACTGTTTGGCTTATTGAATTACTAAAAACTTCGTTGGCATCGTTTTCAAATTCATATACTAAATAACGATCATTTCGAGAAAAATATTGCCCACTAATATCTGCGGAAATGCTGTTGGTTAGAGGAAAGCTTAATCCGACTGAATATACAGATTTATCAAATTGATTCACTTTATTTTTACCGGGATAGTAGGAATAACCGGCAATTAGTTTCACGCCATTCTCTAACGAATAAGCAGCATTCGATCTAAAATTAATTACGGCTGCGTAATCTCTGCGTATTGCCTCATTTGTTGCTTGTTCATCATCGCTTAGAAAAGCAACTTCACTCGGTGATAATTCATTAAGTGTTCTATTAATAGTAAGATCAACTTTAGCAGAACTGTAAGTGATATACTCAGCAGAAGCTGAAAGCGATAGGTTCCCTATATCTTTTAAAGTAGCTCCAACCTTAAATTCGGCTGGTCGAGTAACTGAATAATCAAATTCAGAACTAAAATTGTTATCTAAAAAAGCAGTAAAGTCATCGAGCTCGGTATCAATATTCGCAAAGTAACTTTCGGTAACAATCATCTTAGAAGGCAATACAATACTCGCTCCAAGATTTAAAAAAGGCAATGCTTTATATATAATTCCTCCACGAGCTGTAAACGCATAAAAGTCTGTAACTAAATTATCTGTAAGTGTTATCGAATATATATCAGTTGCCGGGTTGCTGCCATCTTCAGGAATGGCTCCATCGGCGTACAGGTTATCTTCATCCACCTCTTCAAAATTCCGATCGTATTTAATGGACCCAGATAATACTCCCAATGAAACACCTATAAAGAGGTTCTTTTGAATTTCAGTGGAGGCAAAAATAGAAATATCACCAATCGTTTTTCTATTTGAAATATTTGCGAATTGGTTAATACCTGCAAAACGAGGCTGAGGATCATCAGTATCAACTCTGAAAATAGACTCAATCTCATCGCTGGTTTCGTTTCTAAAGTCGATGGCGTAAGCATCTAATGCAATGTTATTAAAATCACTGCTGGGCTGCTTAAATACGTCAGTTATAGAATTGTTGCCATTGAAACCGGATAAAAATGATTCATTATTGTCTTTAGAAATCAAACTATATCCACCCCCTAAAACAAAGCTTCCTCGCTCGGTAGGTACTTTATAAACAACTCCAAAATTTCCGAATGCCGTGTTGGAAAAATTGGATGTATTTGTATTCCCTAAGTAGCCGTTGCTTTGAACGTTAGACTGATTTATCCATCCAATCGAATAAAAACTTCCCTTCGATAACGCCATAGAAGCAGGATTATCCATATAACTTCCAAATCCGTTAAATGAAGAAACGGAAGTTGCAGCGGCAGATGAAGCATCTCCATTTGATGTAAGAGTGCTCATTTGTGTGGCAAGGCTTTTATAACTTATTGGCGATTCTCCTTCTTGAGCAAAAACCGCATTAGACATAAAAAGCCCGATAAGTAAGAGTGCGAATCTCTTCATTTTTGTTTTAATTCTTATTTTTGAATGGTAAAAGTGTTAGTTCTTTTTTCTTTTCGAACTGCTACTTCTTGATTTTTTACTGGAAGAACCAGATGATCTAGACTTTGAAACGCCGCTACTTCTTTTTGACGAAGATCTTTTCACACTTGATGAACTTCCACTTCTAGAACGTGATGAACGTTTCACAGAACTTGATTTAGCACTGCTTCTGCTTGAACGTTTTACATTCGAAGATCCGCTTCTTTTTGAATTGGATGATCTTTTTACAGAACCGGATCTTGAACCGTTTCCTCTATTTGAACGCTTAACGTTCGAAGAACGACTTCTTTTAGAACCAGAACTTCTGGTAACTGATCCGGATGACCGTTTACTCGATGATCCAGATCTTACTCTAACGTTACGTTTATTTCCATTTAAAGAGCTTCTTTTAGAAACTCCGGATGATCGAGTAGTTCTAACTCTTGTTGAAGAACTTCTTGTTCGAGAAACATTATTTCTGCTTCTTTTTGTAAGTGATGAGGAAGATGAACGACTATTTAAATTAGATCGGCTTGATCTTCTATCGTATTTCTGAGTTAAACCATTACTTCTAGCGCCGTAGGAATAGTTTCTATTATTTCTATTGGTATTGTAATAATAATTATTACTATAATATCCCCCGTATCCATATCCATAATATGCCCCATATCCGTAGCCGTAATAGTAAGGGTTATAGTATCCATGACCTATACCAAAGTAATAGCTATCCCAACCATAGCCCATAGCGAAGTATGAAGAATATCTTGGGTAATTATAATCGTAATACCAGTTATAACCTATATGGCGACGATAAGGATTATACCAGTTATAACCTATGTTTGTATAGTATCTCCCATAATCCCAACTGCCGTCATCATATCCTTCTTTGTATCCATCATCGAAACCTTCATCATAACCATCCCAATAAACTCCTTCAAAGTTATTTTCTTTGTACCATTGTTCGGTTTCATAATCTTTATAGTAAAGCCCTTCATCTTCTGCTAGTACTTCCTCTTCTTCGTAGTCTTCACTAACATAAGTATATGGTTTTGCCGTTTGTTCTTCCTCATCCCAATAGTAACCAGCTTCTGATACCTCGTCATTATTCCAGGAATAATACTTAGAATTACGATTCGGTTCTGAGCTATACTTATCAATAGTACTAAATTGAGTATAGCAACCGGATACAAAAATTGACATTGTTACTAAGAACGAAAGTGATAAAATATTTGAGCGTTTCATAATTCTGCCTCTTTGGAATGTTCAGATTTCAATAATAAAATGCACCTATCTATTCTTTTTTAAAATCACATGATGATGTGAGGTGATGTAACTCTTAAATCTCCCCTCTTAATGATTTTGCAATTACTTCTGCTTTAGAATTAACATGAAGTTTTTTGTAAATGTTCCGAATATGAGCTCTAACGGTGTCTATAGAAATATCAAATCGATCCGCAATTAGTTTGTAGCTCAATCCATCAACCAAGCCATTTACGATATCCTGTTCTCTATCCGTGAGCATACTATTAGGATTTTTTTTCGGAGCCTGATCATTAAAATGTGTTATAACCTTTCTGGCAATTTGAGGAGACATTGGAGCGCCACCCTTAAGTAAATTATCTATAGATTTCTTAATTTCAGGTAAGGAAGTGTGTTTTAATAGATATCCTGATGCACCGGCTTTAAGAGAATCAAATATCTTATGCGAATCATGATATATGGTCAACATTATAATATCAATATCCGGATATTTGGTTTTTATGATTCCCATGCCCTTTATTCCAGACATTCCCGGAAGTTGGATATCCATGAGTAGTACATCCGGCGCTTGATGCTTCTCTAAATATTCCAACATTTCTTCAACGCTATCCTTTGCAACAGGACAATCCATGTCTTCTTGCATGTCTAAGTAACGCTGAATAAGATCTCTTATCTTTACATTGTCTTCTACAATTCCAATAATTGCCATAATTAATACTCATTTAGTTGGTATTTAACTTTCCAGTAATTGATACAGTAAAGCCATTTTTTGTTGAAATATCAATATTAGCTCCAATTCTTTTGGCTCGCATCGCCATATTACGCAATCCATGCCCCGTTTTCTTATTTCCTTTCCCTTTAGTTCCATTGTCATAGATCTCAAATTTGAAATTTCCATTCGTGGTTTTCATTTTAATTTCTGCTCTATCACCATTCGAGTATTTTGAAATATTATTCACTGCTTCTTTAAAAATGAGGTATACATTTTCTTTAATTGGTACAGCTAGCTTATTGCCCATTTTCAGGTCTTCAAAATCATACTCTACCAAAAAATTCTTGGGCTCTAAAACATTTAAAATATAGTCCTGCATACGATCTGTAAGATCTCCTAAAGTATCATTCCTTGCATCTATTGACCATACTATATCATCCAAACTAGTTACTATTTTTCTGCACTGTTTTCCAATTTGTTCTAAGGATTGTTTAAACTCGGGTTCAATTTTACTGGCTTGTAGAAAGTCTGATTGTAAAGCTACCTCCGTTAAACTGGCACCTACATCATCATGAAGATCGCTGGCTATTCGAACACGAATCCTCTCAATATCAATCAATTTTCGAGCTTTATAATAATTATAGAAAAGCCAGATGACTCCGGTTAAAGCAATTACAACAAATAAAATAAACCACCACTGCATCCAAAAAGGTGCTTTTACAAAAAATGTGATCTCGGTCATTTCATCGCTCCAACTACCATTTGTGTTACGAGCATGAACCGAAAATGTAAATTCCCCCTTTGGTAACGATGGATATTTAACCACTCTATCTTTCGTTCGTTGCCAAGAAGGATCTACTCCCTTCATCCTGTATTCATAAACAACCTGATTTGGTGCGGTAAAATTGATGCCTGAATAACTTATTTCTACATAATTTTGATCGTAACTTAGATTAAAATGTGTTGATTTACGATGAACCTTTCCTGAAGCAACTACCTGATCAATTTTTACTTTTGGAGGCAATGGGTTACCCTTATAGCGTTTGGGATAAAAATGACTTACACCTTCTACAGTTCCAAACCAAAGATGCCCATTACTATCTTCATAAACTGCTCCTAGATTCATTTCATCAGAAACCAAGCCTTGCTCTTTAGTAATTAATTGAAAGGCCTGCTCTTGCTCAGCCGGTACTTCACTGAAATATTTATCTGCATCAAATTTAACTACTCCATTATTAGTTCCTATCCAAAAAGTACCGTCTTTACTTTGTTTCAGGAAATAACAGACTCTGCTTGGAAGACCATCTTCCGTGGTGATACTCTGAAACTTTAGCCCATCAAACCAAGCAATACCGCCAAAAGTGGATGCCCAAATTCTATCTTGATCGTCACGTATAACCATCATGACTGCGTTATTTGGTAGTCCTTCTTGTATAGAAAAATTTTCTACTTCTCCTTCATAATATCTACTAACCCCACCATAAGTTGCAATCCACATGCTGCCACCTTTTCCTTCAACAGCTCCAAGTACCGTATTGTCAGCTAAGCCATTTTCCGTTGTAATTTGTACATACTCTTTTCCATCATATCTTATCATTCCCTCATCATAGGTACTAATCCATAAAATACCGTATGAATCTTCATAGACCTGACGCACTTTTCGATACGGAAATTCATCTTCATCTAAAACATTCAGTTCACCATTTTCTAAATATGCTAATCCGTTTCTCATTCCAATCCAGATTCTTCCTCGAGAATCTTTATTCAATGAAAAAACTTTGTCGTCTAGCAATCCTTGATCAAGACTTAAGGTTGTAAATTTACCATCTTTTAAGCGACTCATTCCACCACCATAGGTAGCAAGCCAAATTTCACCATCGTCTCCTTCACTAATTGAGGTAACTACATCGTTTGAAAGTCCGTTAAGAGTGGTATTATTCTCGAAGTAATCACCTAAGAATAAGTTTACTCCTCCCCCAAAAGTACCAAACCAAAGATTGCCTTCTCTGTCAAGTATAGAGGCATAAATAATATTATTTGAAAGGCCATTATCTGTTGTGAAATTTCTAAATCGCCCTTCTTCAAAAACACTAATCCCGCCTTCAGTACCTAACCATAATCTTTCATTAGTATCGAATGCAAGTGTTTGAACTCTTACGTTATTAAGTTCTTGGGCATCATCATAAACTGTAAAATCTTTGCCATTAAAGTGAACCAAACCCTCTCTTGAGGCAATCCAGAGTTTATTATTTTTATCGAAAATTATATCCCTAATTCTGTTTTCCGGGAGACCATCTGCTGTTGTAAATGTTCTTATATTTCCATTTACCAACCGTGTTAACCCTCCTCGAGTTGCAAACCAGATAGAACCATCTGCACTTTCTTTAATTTTTCGAATTCTATTGTTTCGAAAACCTTGTGCAGTAGAATATTGAGCCAGATCACCATTATTTCCCAGCACCCAAGCGCCATCACCATCGGTACCAAACCAAATATCGCCATTAGAATCTTCGAAAATACTAATCACTCTTTGGTTTTCAAGAGTAGATAATCTATCTACGGTGTATATACTGTCATCCTTCCAATAGTTAACACCAAATTCTGTACCAATCCATATTCTTTTTTTCGAATCTTCAAATAAAGAATGCACTTTACTGCTGTTTAAACCTTGATCTTCAAAATAATTTTCAATGTTTATTCCATCAAATCTATTTAGACCATAGCCAGTTGCCAACCAAAGAAAACCTTCACTATCTTGAATGATGTCATTGACAACTGATTCACTTAATCCATCTTCAATCGAATAAGTTCTAAATGGATACAATTGACCCAAGGCAGGTATTGTCCATATAAGTGAGAAGAATAAGATGAATAGTAAATTTTTCATGTAATAAAAGTAACGTAAAACAATGCAGAATAGTAACTGGGAATTTGGATCACTGATTTCTCTGATTTGGATCACTGATTTTTTCTGGTTTGGATTATTAATTTCTCTGATTCCCGATATTGATTGTGGAGTTACCGATTCTTCATTTTGATAATTATCACTTTATTGTGAGTGTGAGCAAGAAATTCTTACCTACTAATTTATATACTGAAAAACTTCTGAGATTTCTGAATAACTTTTTTAAGTTGTTGAAAAATACTCTTCTGGGCACTCAGGGAAAGCTTCATTATAAGCAAACTGAAGTTAAAAGAACGATCAAAAGTTTAAAAGATATCGAATTTATAGAAATCAGAAAAAAAGCAGCGTACTTGCAACAACAGCTATTGTACATCGAAATTATGGAGCATGCATGCCCTCATTTAAAATTAACTTGGGTACCGTTTGGGGAGATGAATAGTCAAAAATAACAACTCAACTACCTGAATGCTAACAAACTCGGTCTTCTACGTAACCTAAATAGACCTGTTAACACAAAGCTCATTACTCGTTCTATAAATTTGAATAAAGACATAGAACATGAGAACTCGCGAATAAAACTCTATTTGTTTCAGCTGTTGATATGGCATAAAAAAGCCTCACACAAAACTAATTAGTGAGGCTTTAAAAATAAGTTGGCTAATTTTATCCTAAATAAGCTCTAAGAGCTGCGCTTCTGTTATGATGACGAAGTTTTCTTAGCGCTTTTTCTTTGATCTGACGAACTCTTTCGCGAGTAAGGTCGAAACGTTCGCCAATTTCCTCAAGCGTTAAAGAATGCTCGCGACCGATACCAAAATAAAGGCGAATAACTTCGGCTTCTCTTTTAGTTAATTTAGAAAGGGCTCTTTCAATTTCAACTTTCAGAGATTCTCCCATTAACTCAAAATCAGGAGTTGGAATCTCTTCATTTTCAAGTACATCAAGAAGTCGGTTATCCTCTCCCTGTGCAAACGGTGCATCCATAGAAAGATGACGACCTGAAATCTTTAATGTATCAGCAACTTCGCCAACGGTCATTTCAAGGCTTTCTGCAAGTTCATGAGCGGAGGGTATACGTTCGTATTCCTGCTCTAACTTTGAAAGCTCTTTACCAATTTTATTAAGCGCACCAACACGGTTAAGTGGTAAACGCACAATACGACTTTGCTCTGCCAGCGCTTGGAGGATAGACTGGCGAATCCACCAAACAGCATAGGATATAAACTTGAATCCACGGGTTTCATCAAATCTTTTTGCTGCTTTAATCAATCCAAGGTTACCCTCGTTGATTAAGTCTCCAAGAGAAAGACCTTGATTCTGATACTGTTTTGCAACAGAAACCACGAAACGAAGGTTAGCTTTTGTTAAGTCTTCAAGAGCTCGCTGGCTGCCTTTTTTAATTTCTTTTGCCAGACGTACTTCATCATCTGGAGTAATAAGTTTCTCTTTTCCAATCTCGTGCAGATAACGATCTAAGGATTCTGACTCACGAGTTGAGATTCCGGAACTTTTTGCCACGGTAAATATATTTGGTGAAAATTAGTACTAAAGCTACAAAGGGCGAGACTAATTATTATATAAGCTGAATGGTTGCAACCTTTTTTCAAAGCTTCGAATGTCTGCGCTCCTGATGAAAGCAATAACCAATATACGAATTTTTAAGTTCTTTAGTATTGAAATTTCGCACTTTCTTATGATGGACTTAACTGATTTTATCTTTCTGCTGCTAATAGTTAAAAACTAAATCTTAGATGAGCAGTAATCCCTGGTTCCCCAAACTCGTTTAAATAACTAAAGCTTGCTTCAGGAAGATGCTGTGCCATATCTCTGGCACGTGTAAAGGCGTTTAACCCACTAAGAACACGGTTGGCTACCATTAGCGAAAGCAAGGCCGGAAGTTGGTTTTTAGAATTAGAAATCCGATCTCTTGTATTTTGAAAGTCAAAACGAGACTCATCGCTTTCCCAGTTCCAATTATTCTCAGGTGTATCCTCTATTATATTTTGCCATCTTCGTGCTCTTAGTTGAAACTCATTGTATTCAGCTAAATTATCATAGCTAGCGATAGCTAATTCAAATTCTCTGCCTTTATTTGCTAAATTAATACCTGCTTTTGAGCGGGCTAACGTATTGAGACTTCCTTCTAAACGATTCGCTCTTGCATTTAAGCCAAAATAACTTGCAATTAAAACTACATCGGCTGCCAGATGAAGCTTACCTCTTGTCCAGTTATCGCTGTCAACGTAATGATGACCAAGCCCCGGTGCTGCAAAGGAAATTAGCAAAGCCATTTTTGGATTGGGGAAATTTTCGATCTTACTCTCTTTCTCCGTTTCCTCAAAATCAATTGTCTGAGCAACGGTAGTTCCAATAACCAACACCCAACAAGGAATGATCAATATCCATTTTAGATAATTTTTAGCTCTGAATTTATGCTGATTGGTCAAAATTGGTTTCTGAATGTTGGAAATTCGTTATTGGTTATTCATTTTTTCCTTTCTCTTCCCCAATGTCGGAAAATAGAAACGCTAAATCCAATCATCAGTAAAAAAGTACCCAGCCACACAACGGAGATAAATGGTTTTTGTTCTGCAACTACTAAAATCCATTCACTTTCGTATTCTTCATCTAGTCCATTTATAGTCAGGTCTATTTCGCCGCTTTCAGGATACACTTTTGAAAAACTAACTGTAAGATCATAACCTGGCAATTCTATTGGTGGAGAAAACACAAAAGTTTTTCCTGCCTCATCATTATAGAGCGCAAAGAGAGGTTCTATGAGAAATTGCTGCTTACTTGCCAAATGCGTGATCTGAATTTGAGCTCTCACTCCAATATTTGTATTTGGTGGTAAGTTTGTAGAATCTTCCATTGCGTAATTGATAAAATTCATTTCAAAACCACCTACTGTAATGGTTTCACCTTTTTTAAACTGAATGGTTTGTGATGCCAGCACTTCTTCATTCCCACTCTGAGTAGTAACAGGATTCACGTTCGCTCTGCGTGCAATCATATCATTACGTTGCTTGATGTAAGAACTCCCCGCTACATAAAGATATATATCACTTAACAATCCGGATCGAACATCAGGATCAACAGACCACTGTACATTATCTTGTGTAGATGTTGTCAACATTGGATACACTTCCGGATACATATAAAAAGGGGCACCACCATCAATAGGCTCAAACAATAATTTATACGTTTGCTGCCCCGGGCGATTCTGATCTGATATATCAAATCCGGTATAGGTAACTATATATTTATTATTGATGATTTTTGGTTCTTTAAGCTTCAATTCAAGAAAAAGTACAGGTTCGGAAACTGTAAAACCCATTTCATCCTTAATCACCCCTTGCTTTACTTGCATATTATAATCTGTAACTCGCTTATCCAGCATTGGAGAATTGTATGCTGAGGAAGCTAAAATCCCGATCAATAAAATGCCAAACCCAACATGTGTTACAGAACCTCCGATCAGTTTTGGCTTTTTGACACACAATTGAACAATTACAAAGGTGTTTCCAACCACTGCAAAAAATGCAGTAAACATATAAACGATATAATATGGATTTTTTATTTCTCCAAAAATCACGGAAATAATGGTAAACGCAGAAGTAACCAGTAACGGATTAATCAATGCAGCGGAAAGCGTTTCGAGAGAATATTTCTTCCAAAACAGATATTGACCAAATACAGTTAATACTGCCATTATCATCACAATCGGCATACTCCATTGGTTGTAGAAACTGATCTCGGGCGGAGTTGGGTTTTCGTTGAACAACAATCCAATGATTGGGGAACTTGTTCCAAGAATGATCACCAGACCTAGAATAAATAACAGCATTGCGCCGGTAAACGTCATGAATTCTCGAGTCAAAATCTGAGATTCTTTTTTCGGTGATGGCAGTTCTTTATATCTCCAGATAAACATCCCAAAACCTAATCCGGTTATCACTAGCATAAAGACCAATAGTTGATTATATAATCCAAGATCTACGAAACTGTGCACGGAAGAATCAGACAGAATACCCGATCTTGTTAAAAACGTCTCATAAACAATGGCAACATAAGCTAATATTGCAAAAATGATGGATGACTTTTGAGCCACCGAACTTTTACGTTGAATAATCATGGTATGGATCCCGGCCGTACCAATTAACCATGGAACCAGAGAAGCATTTTCGACCGGATCCCACGCCCAAAAACCACCGAATGACAGTGTTACATACGCCCAATATCCGCCTAAAAAAATTGCCGTTAATAAAGCAACATTTGCACTTAACGTCCACGGTAAAGCCGGCCCTACCCATTCGTTGTATTTACGTTTCCAAAGTGCAGCCATGGCGAAACAATATGGAATAGTCATCATAGAAAAGCCCACAAATAGAATTGGCGGATGAATCATCATCCATGGGCTTTTCAGTAAATCGTTTAATCCGCTGCCATCAGAAGGAGCAAAATTAGGATTATTTTGAACTACCGGAATATCAGGAAAGTTCTCGGCAAACGTTCGGAATGGTGAGGCTCCGATAGTTAAATCACCGACCTGCCAGCCTACAATCATAAAGATCAAAAATACCTGGGTAAGCGTAAGAAAAAACATCACAGGAGCGCGATACGGAGCTCTTGTCCAGCGAATCAATCCTAAACCAAATAGCCATGAAAAAAATATCCATAGCATAAAGCTACCTTCTTGCCCCCCATAAAAAGCCGACCAAATATACTTAGCTGGCAGATCCAGGCTGGTATAATTATATACGTAATAGTATTTAAACTGATGAGTGAAAAGCAGATACACAAGCACCGCAGAAGCGGCAATCATAAACAATCCCTGAAAGCCAAAGAACCAGTTTCCGATTTTCAGCTTTTTCTCATCATCCTGAGAAGCGCTTTTAAAATAATAGAATAGAGAAGCTAATCCTGATGCAAATGTTAGCGTAATTAAAAGCTTACCAATTATTCCAATCATAATTAACTCTGTGATGCTTTTTCAAATTCAGGTGCATCATTATATTTCGAAGGGCATTTCATCAGCATCTCGTTTGCATAAAAAATATCTCCGCGCATCTCTCCTATTACTACCAAACGATCAGCTTGCTCAAAATTATTAGGTTTTGGTTTTGAATAGACAACCTTCTTTGTATTTCCTGCTTCGTCCTTCATATAGAAAGAAAATATTTTCGTTTCCATCGAAAAGCCGTATTCCTGAGTCTCGTCCCAAACACCTGCAACGTGCGCGGTATTCATCTCAGTGGCTTTTTCAAAATTAGTGTATGTGCTTATGCTTTCTCCAAAATTGTACATCAATAAAGATGTAAATCCGATGATAGCTACAATTCCGATTATTAATTTAGGCTTCATGATCGTCTGAATTATTTAGTTTGGCTTCAATTACAGATACTTTTCTATCCACTTTTATAAGAAAGAATAACAGCACAAACCAAATAATGAGCGTTACTCCAAGTACTACAAAAATGAGATCGTTGGAATACATGAATTGAATGAATGCGTTTGATTGATCGGTTTGTTCGGCTCCGCTCCACTTATCACCATAGTTTGATGTGAGTGTATCAACGGTTGCCTGAGGTACATCTTGTATGCGAATCTTCATTGGCTAAAACTACGAATTTTCTGTGTGATGTTGTACTATTTTATAACGATTAACAACATCATAAATCCAAAAGGCTAAAGCTACAAAACCTATAAATGCAGGGTATAACACATACCGTAATTCAGGCGCTGTAATTTCACTAAAAGCAGGATTTCCTTCTGCCCCGGGGTGAAGGCTTTCCAGTTGGCGAGGAACAACATACAGTAAAAAAGGAATAGTTGTAACTGCGAAAATATTATACACTGCTGATAATTTCGCTCGTTTTTCTTCATCATCAAAAGCAGATCTCAA
Source organism: uncultured Balneola sp. (assembly GCA_963975485.1). Taxonomy (GTDB): domain Bacteria; phylum Bacteroidota; class Rhodothermia; order Balneolales; family Balneolaceae; genus Balneola. The sequence goes on from CAXBHO010000091.1 coordinate 14,361, forward strand.
TACAAAATATGCGTAGTAGATCATGACTGCTAGTGCGGCTAAATTCATTTTAGGTTCAGCGAACGTCCACCAAGTTCCCCATGTAAAGCGCGCCCAAAGTGAGCCGGTTAGTAAACCACAAATTCCAAAAACGATACCAACTTTTGCGGCCGATTCAGCTTTGATATCAAATTTTAGATCGGGTGCATTCAAATATTTTATGCTGTAGTAAAAACTAACCACAAACATAGAGAACATCGCCATCCACATGGGTACATGAAAGAATAGATTTCGCGCTGTTTGCTCAAGGATTGGAATCTTCGGGATGGTTATCAAAATACCGGCTGCTATAACCAGCGTCATCCCGATAGCAACAATATATTTCCAGATTTTCAACTCAAATGAATTTTAATGATAAATACTGCTTTTTAGCTCGCCTGAATATATCAATATCTTTTCACGAATGGAGACATTTTACTAATTTTTAGATTCATTGTTCTTTATTTAAAAGCACTGCTATTTAAATATTAGAAATTGAAGGTTCTTTGTTGGATGTTCCAAGTTCGATGTTCTTCTGTTCCTTTGTTCGATGTTCCCTATCTCGCAGGACTGAAGTCCATGCTAGCTTATGTACGAAGCAAATTCTGAGAATATTTCACCTTCGAAGATATTGTGCCGAAGGCATGCCTATGGCAGAAATTGAATGTTTCTTGTTGGCTGTTCGATGTTGGATATTCCTACTCTCGCAGGACTTGCCAAAGGCATCCGCCCGACCGGCGGAAAAATCCATGCTAGCTTATGTACGAAGCAAATTCTGAGAATATTTCACCTTCGAAGATATTGTGCCGAAG
>CAXBHO010000092.1:0-15110 GCA_963975485.1 uncultured Balneola sp.
GAAAAAATTTGGATTTATCTGAAAAATGAGGTGTTTTCTTAGAGACACTAATTAACATTTGAAGTGCCTTCGACCAAAAAACACTCTGTTGCAAGGTTGCTCAACGCAAAAACTGAACCTATTACAAAAAAAACTACGTATGGAAGTTAAGATTTACTTTCTCATAATTTGTTTATTAAGGCAAATAAATACAATATTTTATATTAAATCTAATAATAAAAAACCAAATTATTTAGTTTATTACTAAACATTTGGATTTTAGGCTAAAAAGGATATATGGTATAAAGCGTACTTTATAAATACAGATACCTTTTTTTCTTATGAAAAGATCAAAAAATACATGACCACTCTCCATCTGGTTTCGTAAGAACGTATTAACTTTCGCCATGACAAATGCACTTCTGTTTTTGACGCCTGCGTTAATTCGGGGATCAACTTGGTAATGTAGATCCAATGCTTTCGGTTTCATACAGAACCACTGCCAAGCTCGGTTTGAGTTGTGCAACAGACTCAACCGGCGGAAGGAGGTAGAAAAAGTTATCGTACTTGTTTCATTAAATAATCAAATCATGTTCGTTGCCAACTTCAGTTGCTTTTTCGTAACCGGCATCATGGTGTCGAAAAATTCCCATCGCGGGATCATTATACAATACTCGGCGAATACATGCTTCGGCACGATCGGTTCCGTCTGCTAAAACAACCATTCCGGCATGCTGACTGTATCCCATTCCAACGCCGCCGCCGTGATGAAAACTTACCCAGGTTGCTCCGCCTGATGTGTTGCTCATCAAGTTTAATAATGGCCAGTCGCTTACTGCATCAGAACCATCTTTCATGGCTTCCGTTTCTCTGTTTGGGGATGCAACCGAACCACAATCCAAATGATCACGTCCAATTACAATCGGTGCTTTCACTTTTCCGGTTCGGACAAGATCGTTGAAGATTAAACCGGCTTTTTCTCGTTCGCCCATTCCCAGCCAGCAAATTCTGCATGGCAATCCTTGGAACGCCACTTTTTCTCTGGCTTCATTTAGCCACTTGATAAGATTGTGATTTTCAGAAAAAGCTTCTTTCAAAGCCTGATCAGTTACATAAATATCTTCCGGATCTCCTGAAAGTGCTGCCCAACGGAAAGGACCTTTTCCTTCACAGAAAAGTGGACGAATATATGCAGGAACAAATCCCGGGAAATCAAAAGCATTTTCTACTCCGCCTTTTTGGGCATAAGCCCTGAGATTGTTTCCGTAATCAAAAGTGATAGCTCCACGATCTTGTAAAGTCAACATATGGAGAACGTGTCGCACCATGCTTTCAATGGATCTTTTTTCGTAGGATTTTGGGTCAGATTTTCTAAGCTCCTGAGCTTCTTTCAACGAAATTCCGTGAGGTACATATCCGTTGATAGGATCATGAGCGGAAGTCTGGTCTGTTAAAATATCGGGTGTAATTCCATCTTCGATCAAACGCTCCAACACATCTCCAATATCCCCAACCAAGCCAACCGACAGATTTTCTTTGTTGGCTTTTGCTTCTGTAACCCATTTGATAGCCTCTTCATACGAATGAGTCATTTTATCGATGTAGCGAGTTTTTATACGCTTTTCGATGCGAGCTGGATCAACATCAATTCCAAGAAAAGTGGCTCCTGCCATGGTTGCTGCAAGTGGTTGAGCGCCACCCATTCCACCAAGTCCGCCGGTTACCAAAAGTTTACCACTGAGATCACCACCGAAATGTTTCTCTCCGCAAGCCACAAAAGTTTCATACGTTCCCTGAAGAATTCCCTGAGTTCCGATATAAATCCATGAGCCGGCTGTCATTTGTCCATACATCATCAAACCGCGCTCCTTCAATTCGTTAAAGTGATCCCACGTTGCCCATTCAGGAACCAAATTGCTGTTGGCGATCAATACTCTGGGTGCTTCCGGATGAGATCGAACAATTCCCACAGGTTTTCCGGATTGAACTAACAAACTGTGATTTTCATCCAGATCGAGTAAACACTCAACGATCTTTTCCAATGATTTTCGGTCGCGTGCTGCTTGACCGTTTCCACCATAAACGATCAGGTTTTCCGGATCTTCTGCTACTTCTTCATTTAAGTTATTCAGCAGCATTCTAAGCGGAGCTTCTGTCTGCCAGGATTTGGCATTTAAAGAAGTCCCGGTTGGAGTTATATAATTGGGATGTTGAACGTACTTTTTAAGAAACTCGGAATAGTTCATCGTATGATCCGTTTAAGTCTATGTTTAATTTATTGGCTACTTCTTCAGCTTTATGTGTGATGGCATGTGACTGTATTAAATCCTGTGCTTTTCTGATATCACCGGCAAAAACCCGGTCTTCATCGGCGTGATCAATGTGCTCCCGAACCAGTTCATGGCAGGCGTCCAAAATCGGTCCGGATTTCATGGGCTTTCTGAAATCAAATGCTTGAGCTGCGCTTACTAATTCAACAGCAAGTATTTTCTCAACATTATCGATCACCTGATTTAGTTTTCTGGAACTGATAGAACCCATGCTTACATGATCTTCCTGTCCAAGAGAAGTTGGGATACTATCCGCCGAAGCCGGGAAACAAAGTGCTTTATTCTCGCTAACCAAAGCTGCGGAAGTATATTGAGGAATCATAAACCCGGAATTTAAACCGATATCACTCATTAATAGTTTTGGTAATCCGGGGTGCTCTCCACTTAATATCAGATAAGAACGACGATCAGAAATATTGCCAATTTCATGCGCGGCAAGCGTCAAATAATCACAAGGCATGGCAAGCGGTTGTCCATGAAAATTTCCTCCGCTGATAGACTCCTCTGCTGAAAGAATAATAGGATTATCGGTTACAGAATTAATCTCGATATCAACCATTTGCTTTACATGTAGCCACGCATTTCTGCTCGCTCCGTGAACCTGTGGCATGCAGCGAATGGAATAAGGATCCTGAACGCGTCCGCAGTCCGCATGCGATTCAACCATTTCTGAATTTTTAAGTAAAGCTCTTAAACGATGAGCAACTAATCGCGATCCGTCAAAAGGACGAACTTCATGAAGGCGTTCGTCAAAAGGACTGGAACTTCCTAATACACCTTCCAAGCTCATTGCTCCGATTATATCCGCAGTGTTTAAACAATGATGAAGATTATAAACGCCCCAAACAGCATGAGCTGCAATAAACTGAGTTCCGTTTATGAGTGCTAGTCCTTCTTTGGCTTGCAGATTAATGGGATTTAATCCGAGTTCTTTATAAACATCAGGAGTTTCTCTCCATGTTCCTTTGTAGTGAACTTTCCCCAATCCGATCAGCGGTAAAAATAAATGAGCCAGTGGAGCAAGATCTCCCGAAGCTCCCACCGAACCTTGCTCGGGGACTTCAGGAATAATATCATTTTGAATAAAGTAAATGATTCGATCAAGTGTTTGTTCACGAATTCCGGAAAAGCCCACACTCAGGTTGTGAGCTTTCAGAACCATCATTGCTTTTGCGATTTTCAGATCAATAGAATTTCCAACACCAACGCTATGGCTTCTCAACAAATTATCCTGAAGTTTGGCCGTATTTTCTTTTGAAATGATAGTGTTGCAAAGAGGACCAAACCCAGTGTTTATGCCATAAACTACTTTGCCACTTTCTACGATTTTAGAAACGTTTTCTGCACTAGTTTTTACTTTTGCTCTGGCTTCCTTATTTAGTTGGATGGATAGTTTGCCTTCGCAAATATCAATCACATTTTGAATGGTGATGGTATCAATACCAAGATTAAACATATTCATAATTAATCTATTAATTAAAATGAGTTTGATATAAATCTCCCTCATGGTCATTCCCGTGAAGGCTGCGCCAAAGGCACTCCTATGGAGGAATCTAGATTTTGCTAAATAAATAGAATGAAGTCTTTAGCTTAGTTCCAGATTTCGGCCTTCGCCGCAAAAAGACTGTATTAGTTAGTAAAATATATTATTGCTATGATGTTTTGAAATACTTTATATGCATATATTAATGCTTATGAGTAATCAGATAGAATTCAGACATCTTAGATATTTTCAAACAGTAGCTCAGGAATTACATTTCAGAAAGGCTGCCGAAAAACTGTTTATCACCCAACCGGCATTAAGTCGACAAATAAAACAGTTGGAAGAATATGTAGGGGCAGAATTATTCAAAAGGGATAAACGGAATGTCTCACTGACTAAAGCGGGTGAATATTTACTGAAAGAATCTCAGTTCTTGTTTGATCATTTGGGATATATAAAAGATAACATCCAACATATTGCACAAGGAGATGAAGGAGAGATCAGAATTGGTTTTGTTGGTTCGGCAATGCAAAGTGTGATTCCTACACTACTCAAGAAAATAAACAAAGAGTCGCCTGGTATTCACTTTGTGTTGACAGAATTGACCAATCAGGATCAGGTTGATAAGATCAGAAATGATCAATTGGATCTGGGTTTTATAAGAACAATGCGGCTCCCGGAAGGGCTTATAAAGAAAGATGTTTTTGAAGAGACCTTTTGTTTGGTGCTACCCAAATCACATCCGATTTCACAAAACAACTTCAAGAACATATCAGATCTGAAGGAGGAGGACTTCATTCTCTTCTCCAGTCAATACAGTCATGGATACTACGATAAAATTATGAGTATTTTTGAAGATCAGGGATTTTCACCTAAAGTAGCTCATGAATCTGTTCATGCAAATACCATATTCAGGTTGGTAGAAAATGAATTGGGAATAGGAATAGTGCCGAGCTCTTTAAAACAAGGTTTTGATTTGAATATAAAATTCATTGATCTAAAAGATATTCCTCAAAGAACGACGCTTTCAGCAATTTGGAAGAAAGAAAGTCGTAATCCCATTCTGAAATCCGTGGTAGGTTTTTTGGAATGATGCGAGGGAGTAGAATTAAAAACAGATGAGTCATTTCGCGGCGTATGCCCGAAATCTGGATTGAACGATGAGCTTCGATTTCGTTCAAAGTTAAACTACTTGTAAGGGGGCATACTCAAGTAAAACCATCTCAAAACTAATTTCTTGCAAAATTGTTTGAGACATAAATAAGGTTCCTCCGCTATAGTATATATCCAGATTCCTCCATGGGAGTGCCTTTGGCGCTGCATTCGAATGACGGCGGTTGAGGTGGTTAAGAGTTTAGAACTCCTTTTAACGAATTACTTGACATCTACAAGGATGACGAGACTTGCTATCTCATCTCTGCACAATCCTAAAACCGACCACCCAAATGAAGTATATAGGTAACATCTATCAATTCAATGTTGTAACATCAATGTTTAACCGCTATTATGGTGTAGAATTAATTTAGAACACAAACAAATACTATGAAAGCACTAAACATACCTACCAAAGACCAAGTTAATGATAATGCCAAGGCAATTTTTGAGAATCTTGAAAAGCAACTTGGAATGGTTCCAAACATTTACGCCACTATCGGATATAATGGCGATGTGTTGAAAAGCTATATGAGTTTTGATTCTGCAGCCGGAAAAAGTTTTTCAATGAAGGAAAAAGAGACTATTAAGTTAGCTGTATCAGAAGTTAACGGATGTAACTATTGCTTAGCTGCACATACAGCTCTTGCAAAGCAAAATGGTTTTTCTGATGAAGATACAATGAAGCTAAGAGATGGAAGTATTGAAGATGAGAAGCTAAGAACATTAAGTAAACTGGCAGCAGAAACTGCAAGAAATGTAGGTAAAATCTCAGAAGAAAGCAGAGATGCATTTTTTGCATTAGGCTATGAAGAAAAAGAATTAGTAGACTTTCTCGCAGTAGTACTGAGCGTTACGTTTACGAATCTGATTCATAATGCAACTGAAATTCCGGTAGACTTTCCTGAAGTGAAGTCATTGGAAGCAGTAGAAGCATAAGTTAATTACTCGATGTTTAAACATCGTTGAATTGTTTATCTTGGTCGGGTTATTTTATAACCCGACCTTTTTTATGTAAGGAAAAATTTATGAGCAGACTTTTTGATTCATTTACTATCAGTGGTAAAACGGTAAAAAACCGAATCATGGTTTCGCCCATGTGCCAGTATTCTTCGGAAGAAGGATTTGCCACCAACTGGCATTTGGTTCATTTGGGAAGTAGAGCTGTAGGGGGTGCCGGAATTGTAATGACCGAAGCTGCAGCGGTTTCTCCGGAAGGTAGAATTTCCTACGCTGATCTGGGAATTTGGAAAGATGACCATATTTCTAAGTTAAAAGAGATCACGGAATTTATTACAGAACAGGGCTCGGTTTCGGGAATACAACTTGCCCATGCCGGAAGGAAGGCCTCCAAGAATAAACCTTGGGAAGGAAACGAATACTTAACACCAGATTCTGAAAAGGGCTGGCAGATCGTAGCTCCCTCAGCCATTCCATATTCAGAAAATGATCCTGTTCCGCATGAACTTTCTATTGAGGAGATAAAAAGTATTATCGCGGATTTTAAATCTGCAGCCCTAAGAGCGGTAAAAGCAGGATTTCAGATCATTGAACTTCATGCTGCTCACGGTTATTTGGCGCATGAGTTTTTGTCTCCACTTTCAAATCACAGAAAAGATGAATACGGAGGAAAGTTAGAAAACAGAGCTCGTTTTTTGCTGGAAATAGTGGACGAAGTCAAAAGTGTACTACCGGATAATTTTCCCATTTTTGTAAGAATATCAGCCACTGATTGGATAGACGATGAAAACTCGTGGACTATAGAACAAAGCATAGAACTTTCAAAAATGCTGAAAAAGCGAGGAGTCAATTTGATCGATGTGTCCTCAGGAGGAATATCACCTAATCAAAAAATAAAAGGGGGAGCGGGTTATCAAACAGATTTTGCAGCCAGAATTAAGAAAGAAGCAGAAATTGCAACAGGGACCGTGGGTTTAATAACAACTCCATCCCAAGCGGAACATATAATTAGAACCGGTCAGGCAGATTTAGTGATAATGGCACGTGAGTTTTTGAGAACGCCTTATTTTCCATTACAAGCGGCAAAAGAATTAAGGTCAGATATAGATTGGCCAAAACAGTACGAACGGGCAAAATAATGAGTGAGTTCACAGAGTCAGAAATAAAGCAAGATACATTTATAAACGAGCAGCACCGGCTTCGAATTAATTTGTTGTTGACATCCGGATGGCTGAAAAATGAGATCAAAGAGTTTTTAGACCAATTTGAGATCACTCAGCAACAATTCAACATTCTGAGAATACTGCGTGGAGCAAAAGGAGATCCGTTATCGACCAATGACATTTGTGAGAAGATGATCGATAAGATGTCGGATACTTCCAGGATTGTAGATCGTTTAGTAAATAAAGGGCTAGTGACTAAGAAACCTTGTCCTTATGACGGAAGGAAAGTTCAGGTTTTTATAAGTGGAGATGGTAAATATTTACTTTCTACGATCGATACTAAATTGAAAAATCTGGATGCTATTTTTGAGAATCTCAGTGAAAAAGAAATGGGGATTCTGAATGAGTTATTGGATAAGATCACAAAGTAACTTCTTTGCTTTATTTACTTATTAAGAAAAGCCCGTAAGGACAATTCATGAATTACCCTTACGGGCTTGGTTATTTTTTAGTCAGGCTTTGCTAAACCCAATAGTCTTATCTAAAAAGTTCTGTATCCCTTCTTCCTGATCATTCATCTTTAAAATCTCACTCAAACTCAAAGCAGCACCTTTCAATTTCTCGGGTAGCCACTGTCCATATTCAAGTTTAGGAGCATCCGAATAATTTACATCACCATTTTCTTTCCATTGAGTAACATAAAAATACGGCTCGTTGATGATTCCATCTGCAACGGCATAGCCAACGCTGAATGATTTAGTAGCATTATGATCTTCATCAAACTCAAGAGGAACATACACACCGTGATCAAAATGATGTGGCCAAGTTCTCGGAGGAGATGCGTTAGCGTATTTTGAGAAAATATCAAAGCACATTTGATCGGCGGTAGTACGGTGATTTGATAATTCTTTTAAAATCTTTGATTCTATTTTTTGGAAAGGCTTACCTGAATCTGTTGGGTGATCAGGTATTTCATAATGCATTTCCAGCTTTAAACTTGTAGTATCAATTTGTTTGAGCAATAGTGCTTGTTGCAACCAAGTTAAACCTTCTTGTTTAGTTTTTCCGACCAATGAAAAGGAAGCAAGCTCGATACCAGTCGGTCCTGATACTTTTAAACTAAGTGAAGGAACTTGAAGACCAACTCGGGCTCTATCATTAATAGAGCCACTATAGAAAGTTCCGGTTTTAGAATCCCAGCTCATATTGGTATGGCTGTCGTCCTCTTTCTTATCCAAAAGGTAATTTCCGGAAGCAGCAATAAATTGTACGGCGTGATGAAGAGTCAACTGAGCATTGTTTATTTCTTTAGTTGAAAATTCAGCTGAAAATTTCATTTAATTACCCCCGCATACTCCACACCAGATAAATGATGCATTTCTTTTTTCCATGTGGTTAGATCGTAGGGAGAGAATTCTTTAAAAGATGTATGACCACAAGCTCTGGCAAGAATTTTCATTAATTCTGTTGAGCCGTGGAAAAAGTTATCGAGTCTTGCAGCTGATTTATCAATTTCGAAACGGGCTCGCAGATGATCTTTCATTGATGCGATTCCCACGGGACAATTATTAGTATGGCAAGCTCGCATTCCCAAACAACCAATCGCTTGAATGGCAGCATTGGAAACCGCAACTCCATCGGCGCCCAAAGCCAGAGCTTTAGCAAAATCAGGAGCAGTTCGTAAACCTCCGGTTATAATCAAAGTAACTTCATCAGGACCTACGCCTTTTTCATCCAGATACTTTCGGGCTTTGGCAAGAGCAGGAATCGTTGGAATTGAAATATGATTTCTAAGAATGGTTGGAGCTGCGCCTGTTCCACCACCTCTGCCATCTAATATGATATAATCTGCTCCGGCGTCCAGAACAAACTGAATATTTTCCTCGATATGATTGGCGGAAAGTTTGAACCCGATAGGAATTCCTCCGGTGAGTTCTCGTACTTCATCACCGAGTTTTTTAAAGTCTGCGGGTGTAACCAGATCATCAAACTTGGGTGGTGAAATTGCAGACTTTCCCTCTTCTAGTCCTCGAACTTCAGCGATTTTGCCTTTTACTTTTTCTCCGGGGAGATGTCCACCCACTCCCGTTTTTGCTCCTTGGCCACCTTTGAAATGAAAAGCCTGAACTTTGGTAAGCTTATCCATCGAAAAACCAAATTTTGCAGAAGCAAGTTCATAGAAATAGCGAGAATTTTCTGCTTGTTCTTCAGGTAACATGCCACCTTCTCCTGAACAGATTCCTGTCCCAGCCATTTCAGCGCCTTTCGCCAAAGCAATTTTAGCTTCTTCAGAAAGTGCACCAAAACTCATATCAGAAACAAAAAGAGGAATGGAAAGTTCGAGTGGTTTTTTAGCTTTTGGCCCAATGATCAATTTCGTATCCACTTCAACATCTTCAAACTGAGGGGAAGGGGAAAGTTGAGCTGTTTGAAATTGAATATCATCCCACTCAGGAAGTTCTTGTCGGCTCACTCCCATAGCTTCAACATTGCCGTGAGCACCTTCCTTCATTCTGTTTTTAGCAAGTGCCTGAATTTCTCCATTGAAAGGCTCATCATCTGTGCCGTGAATATCTTGATAATTCCCCAGATATTGGTCACGCTGATAAGGTTGCGGATTATCGTTTTCCCAAGCAGCTATTTCCTCTTCATCCACCCAAATCTGCCCGTCATCTAACCAGGATTTAAATCGGTGAAGAGCTTCTTCATTATTATATTCACTCACTCCTGTATCGTAACGGTAATCCCAACCATGAACTCCACAAATAAGATTTTCTCCATCAATATGTCCATCAGCTAACAGGGCTCCCCTGTGATGACATCGTCCAAAAAGTACCGAATGTTCATCTCCGTATTTGATAATTACAAGGTCAACATTAGCGACAAGAGCATAAGAAGGAGTGAGTTCATCAAGTTCATCCCATTTTAAGATAGATTTAGGCAACATAAAAGATTAGTTAATTAAGTAAATAATAAACCAAAATTTGAAGTAGGAAGAAAGGATATCACAGAAATGTTATAGAAATAATACATTAAGTAAGTAGCAGATTTCACCCACCCATTATTTCGTTGAAAACGATTGTTAAGTTCAAAACCTCCAAGGTCTTTAGCCTTTGCATCCTATTGGTTTCGTTTCCTTTACAGACCTGGGAGGTTTAAGTGGAGAATTAATAACCAAGCTCAGACCTATCCATCATTTCGCTGCAAGCGGGAGCGTTTTGCTTGGACGAATAAATAGCTAAAGCTAGCCAAACACACAAGCGAGAGGCTTGCATTAGTGTTGGGTTCTAGTTAGCCCGTAACTCTCCGGATCGAATAAACATAATCTGCGCTTTCTCTCAACAACCAAGGGTTGCGCCAAAGGCATCTGCCTGCTGGAGGAAAACCCTTTCTTGCTTATGTACTAAATCGCTCAAAGAGCATAACCAAGCATGGACTTTAGTCCTGCTAAAATAGATATGGCTGGCGATTTACACGCTTCGTTGCACTACGCCGGAGGCATTATCGGGCCCATGCAGAGCGTATGGAATCGGCAACTAAACTACTCATCCACCTTCAACACAATAATCGTGATATCATCATATTGAATGTTATTCGAGAAAGCATTGATATCGTCAATAATGGCATCCTGAATTTCTTTGGAGGTCTTGCCACGATTCTTCTTGATACATTCGATCAAACGGTCTTCTTCATATTCTTCCGTTTGTTCGGGATTCATGGCTTCCGTAACGCCATCCGTAAAAAATACGATTAGGTCGCCCGGTTTTAGCTCAATGTCTGAAGATTCATACGGCATCATGGTAGGTACTGCTCCTAAAATAACACCGCCTACTTCCAACAAAATCGGTTCATCAGAATCTTGGCGAAACATAATCGGTGGATTATGCCCCGCATTCACATACTTAAATTTTGTGCCTTCATCATAGATCTTACCCCAGAAAAAAGTGATGAATTTATCTGGCGGTGTATTCTTGTAAATAATATCATTAATACTTCCTGTGGCTTCGCTCATCGTAACATCGATCGGGGCCAAGGCGTGCAACATGGATTGTAGATTCGCCATGAGAAGCGATGCCGGAACTCCTTTACCTGTTACATCAGCAATGGCAAGGAGATGATCATTTTCATCCGTTTCTATAAAATCAAAATAATCACCACCTACTTGTCGGGATGAAATATTTATAGCTGAAAGGTCAAAACGATCTATTTCGGGCAAAGGATCGGGTAACAAACCTACTTGAATATTCTTAGCCAGATTTAATTCTTCTTCCATTCGCTGTTTTAGAACCCGTTCATCCAGCAGTAAAGATTTTTGGATAGTGAGCAACGCCAGATTCCCCAACGATTGCAAGAAATTTACTTCTTCCTGTCCGTATTCCTGCTTATTTCCCCGAAGCCCAACCCCAACAACCCCAATTTTTTCATTCTGAAATTTCAAACCGATTACTAACCGGATGTTATTTTCATTTAGAAATTCACACTCTGAGTCCTTAGAAATATGCGTGACATCATCAAGTTCAAAAAGTTCATCAAGATCCTCTTTGGAGGGTTTTTCTTTTATACCACTTATGGAAACAATTAATTTTTCGTCATCATCATCTAAAGCAAAAAAGAACGTTCTGATCAACATTTGGCCTAACATCGCAAACTTGAACACCCGGGCAATTTCTTCTTTATCAACCATAAGGTTGAAATCTTTGCTCAGTTCAAGCAGTGTGTTAAGATCGTGAACCTTCCTGTCCAACCGCCGATTAATATGGCGCATTTCCTTGAACATGCGGGAATTGGCGATAGCCACGGAAGAAATGATCGTTAAACTTTCTATAAATTCAATTTCCCGATCGGTAATTGGTTGTTTATTTCCTTTAGGCCCCAAACATAAAAATCCAATATGATGATTGGAGGTTTTTAGATTGAAAAGAACACTTTCCTTTTCAATGCCTATTTGCTGAAACAGCTCTTCGTGTTCATTCCCAACCAAAGCTGATGTTTCTAAATGTTCGTCTGTAAAAGCGACCTTAATTTCTTCACCCTCAGCGATCCAACCTCTTCCTTTTGATCTTGAGGCGTAGTAAACATTTTCTCCCGGTTTAAAGATCAGGATCATTCCCTTGGTTACCAATAACTTCCCCATTGTTATCAGTAGCAAATTGTTTAAAACAAAATCCGGATCTTGAGATTCTATTAAAAGCCGGCTGGTTTCTAAAAGGGTTCGAAGTTCAAACCTGCTGTGCCGTTCATCAAGATTTGCTGAAGAACTCACGGCATCAAAGATGTTTAATCATTCGAATTTCATTCATACGACCTGACCGAGTGTACTGAACATTATCCATCAGCTTTCGGATGAGGTAAACTCCCATACCTCCACGTTGCTTATTCTTAATTCTTTTCTTGATATCCGGTTCACTATAGGCTTCCACATCAAAACTTTCACCTTCATCTTTTATCGAGATCCAAAGCTGAGAACTGTCAGAACCCAACTCAATGTTTACAGGTTTTGCAGGAATATTTTTATAGGCGTGCTTGATGATATTAGTATAGGCCTCATCAACCGCTAAACGGATATTACCAATTTCCTTTTCCGGTAATCCAAGGCGTTCGGCGTGTTCTGCAACAAAGTCACGTACCTTTGCTAACTGAGATGTAGATGCCTCAACTGATAAGGAGTATATGTTGTTTGACTTTGCCAAAGTATGTTTACTTATTGAATCCGGTTACAGCTTCACTTTCGTCGTCAAGGATGTCATATAATGTTGGGAATCCAAGTAGATCAAAAACATTATACACTCGGTCATTCATATTTGTGAGCTTAATATCGCCCCCCATACCTCGTACATCTTCTATATACGCCATAAAAACACCTAACCCTGCGCTGGCAATGTAATCCAATCTTTTGCAGTTTACGATTATATGGATGTCATTATGGTCTATGAGAGATTTCAGAGAGTTCTCGAGTTGAGATGCGGTATGGGCGTCAAGTTCGCCACTTATATCAAGTACACGAATGTTTTCAACTTCCCGTATAGAAATACCAAAGTTTTTCATTCTTGTTGGGGTTTAAAAGTTATGGAGAGTTAAATGCATTCCTATAATAGTGTAAACTTGAGACTATGAAAAATTAAACAAGTATTGTAGCTACGAAATGTTCTGCGGAAGGTTACAAAAAAAAATAGCCTCCCCTTTACTTAAAAGTGTAGTTGAAAAAGAACAGGTCTGGATAAGAAAGGCGGCAAAAAACGCACTCTTTATTCAGCATTAAGCCATACATAGAAAAGAAATACCCAAATTTTTTGTACGGAATTGCCTCCGAAACTGTCTAACCAAAAAAAAGATTTAAATTTTATTGTAACAAAACGTGCTCCCATCACTCTTGTATATAAGAGAGAGTGCATATTTAGGCGCATACTCTCAGGAGTGTTATAGTGTATCTTTTAAAAAATACAATGGTAATTGCGAAGCACATAGTTGGCGGTATTCTGGGTTTATTTCTACTTGGGAGTGGAGCAGGTCTTTTTGCGCAAGATCTTCAAGCTATTTCTATTGATTCAAAAATGGATACGCCGAAATATACCCCTTCTGTTACTGATGTTTCTCTGCTGCTCAGAGAAAGGGATTCCTACCAAAATATAAGGCGCAATATTGGGCGCTTAAAAAGCACCCTCCAGAATAAAAAGAGAAAACCGGCAACAGTAGGAGATACAGCTCCATTCTTTGTAAGAAACATTTCCACCTTAAATACCTGGGACACTATCGTTGCGGAATGTATCTATACATCGGATAACATTGCTCTTTGGGTGAGCGTGGCGGATAACTCTTTTTATGCAGATTCATTGAGTTTTAGCCAGATAGCGGATTCGCTGTCTCAACTGCTGGAAGTCCGCTCCCCTTCCGGCTCCATTGATCCGGCCAAAGGAATACTTGAAATTGACAGAGAATATTTTGGCTCACCTCCCGATGTGGATGGAGACGGTATTCTGGATATTCTGCTTTTAGATGTGGAAGACGGCTTTGAAGAAACGGGCGGTTTTGTAGCCGGTTTTTTTGATCCGGTAGATCTCATTGAGCATGAGTTTTCCAACCAAAGAGATCTAATCTACATCGATATTTTCCCCACGCTCTTTTACAGGAATGAATTACATATAGCTCGGGGAATTTCCACTATTGCTCATGAGCTTCAGCATCTCATTCATGCCAATTACGAAACCGCTGAACGCCAATACACGTTTATCAATGAGGGGCTTTCGGAATACGCCGAAGTGCTGAGCGGGTTTTCGCCCCGAAACCCGGAATCTTATTACCAACAACCCAACAGAGCGTTATTTAGCTGGAATTACGACGAACCCATTCCTGACTACGCCCGAAGCTCGCTATTCTTTACCTATTTATTTGAACAGCTAGGCGCTGACAAAGCCAAATATTTAGTACAAGGCAGAACAGCTATCGGCTATCAATCGGTCTTGGATTTGATTGACGAACATTCAAAGGAAACGTTTGAAGAAATTTTCCGGGACTGGGGACTTGCCTTGCTTGGAGCAGAAGATGAGAGCCGAGGCTTTACACAATCTGAACTCCAACGTATTCAACCCACAGCAGCAAAAATTACCGCCGTATATCCTTCGGTAAGTAACAGTGTATCCGCTCCGCTCAGCCATTCTTTTTATTACAGCGCTCTCACCAAAAAACTGGAGCTTATTTCAAATCAGCAAATAAAAGCTTCGGCGTTGGCTGATTATCCTTCCGGTGTGGTAAGCCCCGTACAAACCGGCACAAATACTTTTGAAGCAACTAACGAAGCTCATGGTTCTTTATGGCTGCTTCTTTCCAATACAGATCCACAAATCTCTGAACCGGATACGTTAAAATCTGTTCAATCGATCTTGCATGTTGGCGAGAAATCGGGGCAAGTGGAAGCTTTAGTGTATGATGATGGAATACCGGATACTTTTTTGGGCAACGCATCTTTTCTCCAGCTTGGGGATAACGCCATGGAAGTAGCCGTCCTGTTTTCTTCGGCTCAGGAATTTTGGCTCTCAGAAATTAGTG
>CAXBHO010000093.1:0-15084 GCA_963975485.1 uncultured Balneola sp.
GGGGTGATGGATGGTGTTTTTTCTTATTCACCTTTTCAAATAGTCAATGAACAGGGTATCCGATAGCTTTTAACCGACAAATGAACATTGACTTGACACTAGCTCCAATTTAAATCCAGATCTCCTGCATTCGCGTGGAGATGACCTTGAGTTTTGTACGCCAATAATTAAACTCGGTAAAAACTCTTGATCTTTTATTTAGATTCTCTCTAAATAATGTTATTTTTGATGGAATTAAAAGTTCAACAAAAAACTAACTAATGAAATTTTTATCAATGTTTGTAGCAGTAGCACTTGTTTTACTGTCTGCTTGTAGCCAACCTAAAGAAGTAAATATCTATTCCGCACGCCATTACGAAACCGATCAGGCTTTATATTCTGATTTTACCGAACAAACCGGAATTAAAGTAAACTTGATTGAAGGTGGTTCTGACGAACTTATAGAACGCATCAAAAGTGAAGGAGTAAATTCCCCGGCAGATATTCTGGTAACGGTAGATGCAGGTAGAATGTGGAGAGCGGAAGAAGCCGGAATTCTAAGTTCTATCGAATCTGATATTCTGAATGAGAGAATCCCGAGTTCTTACAGACATCCGGATGGACTATGGTATGGAATCTCAAAAAGAGTAAGAGCGATCGCAGTAAATCCCGAAAAAGTAGAAAATCCTGAATCTTTGACTTATGAAGATCTTGCTACTGAAGACTGGAAAGGGAGAGTGTGTATTCGATCATCAAACAATATTTATAATCAATCGCTTATGGCTTCAATTATTGAATCAAATGGAGTAGAAGCAGCAGAAGCATGGGCGACTGGTATTGTAAATAATATGGCTCGTGAACCACAAGGTGGTGACAGAGATCAGATCAAAGCAGTTGCAGCGGGTATTTGTGATGCCGCAGTTGTAAATCACTATTATTTAGCGATGATGCTTACGGGTGATGAAGAAAATCAAGAGATTGCTAAAAGTGTTCAGTTAGTGTTTCCAAACCAAGGTGAATTAGGAAGAGGAGCTCACGTTAACATTAGTGTTGCCGGAGTTCTTAAAGATGCACCACACAGAGAAAATGCCATTAAGTTTATGGAGTATCTCACTAACGAAACTTCTCAAACTTATCTAACCGTTGATAACAATGAGTATCCGGTCAACGAAGATGCAGGTTGGAATCCAATTCTTCAAGGATTTGGCGAGTTCAAAGCGGATGAAATGAATGTTTCTGCTCTGGGCAGAAATAATCCGGAAGCTATCAGGATTATGGACAGAGCGGGATGGAAGTAGGATCACAGATTTCGCTGATTTGGATCGCTGATTACTTTGATTAGGATTAGTGATTAAGTGATTTTCGCTGAGATTGAATTCAAAAGATTAAAGTGTTCATAGAATATATGAGCACTTTTTTTGTTTATGTATATCCCAGACAATGTCATTCCTGTAGCTTATACAATTCCTAACGGAAGCAAGAAATCCAGATTGTAAATTAAACCCCTGCTCCTTAATACGATCAATATCTCGTGATACGCATTGAGATTACTTGGTTGTTAAAGCTGTAGGGATGAATCCCATGCTAGCTTACGTACCAGATTTTAAGAAGAACATAAGTTAGTAAGGACTTTTCCGCCGGTTGGCGGATGCCCATGGCAAGTCCTGAAGATTAATCCAGAATTTGCAATCAGCGATTGTCTGTTAATCCGTTAAATTTATGTTCCATTATTGTTCGGAAAGCTAATTCTTTTCCGTCTTTCTGGATCGTGTAATAGTTTTGCTGAGAAGGATAACAGGAATGATACCAACCAGAACAATGGCCAGGGCTGCCCCGGCTGATTTATTAATTAAATCGTGAGTCGAAACTCACGATTTTTTAACCGATCCAAAAATAACGGGAACTATAGAAATTACTATATTGACTTAAACAAACTACTTAAACATGAGTAAAACATTAGAAAAAGCATTTGAAAAAGCTTTTGCTCTACCAGAGAAAGAAAAAGAGGCTTTTGGAGAATTTATTCTGAACGAATTGGAGTCAGAAAAGAAATGGGATTCTTTGATTAAAAGTTCATCTAGTATATTGGTTTCATTAGCAGAGGAAGCTAAGAACGAATATAAATCAGGAAAGACAAAAGAGCTGGATTTTAAAAAACCTTGATTTCTAAGACCACTACAAAATTTTGGGATACATTTGAGAAGCTACCCAAAAAGATTAAAATCCGAGCTGAAAAAGCTTATAAATTATTTTCAGATGATGAAAGGCATCCAAGTCTAAGATTTAAAAAGATTCATAGCTCAGAACCAATTTACTCTGTTAGAATTACTCAAGATTACAGAGCACTAGGTGTTATTGAAGGTAAGATAATAATTTGGTTTTGGATAGGCTCACATGCTGATTACGAACTTCTACTTAAAAAATTCTAAATTAACCTTTGGCACTTACCAACTAACGTGAGTTCGAGATAATATCTTACTTCGGAGCAAATGGAGTTCTTTTTATCTCAAACTCACATTAACTATATTTTTTCAGATTTTCGGGATCTGGTAATAGTTTTACTGAGCAATATAACAGGAATGATGCCAACCAGAACAATGGCCAGGGCTGCCCCGGCAGATTCACCTAGTCTTTCATCAGAAGCTAAGCGATAGACTTGTACAGCCAACGTATCGAAGTTAAATGGACGAATGATGATGGTTGCGGGCAACTCTTTCATCACATCTACAAAAACGAGCAGAAACGCGGAAAGCAGTCCTCCTGAAAGAATCGGAATATGAACTTTAGTTAGAATTTGAGAAAACGAATAGCCCATTCCCCTTGAAGCCTCATCAATGTTGGGAGAGATCTTTTGCAGACTGGAATTAATTCCATTATAAGAAACGGATAAAAATCGGACTACATAAGCAAAGATCATGGCGAATAAAGTCCCGCTTAGAATCAGCCCTGTAGAAATATCGAAATTAGACCTGGCAAAGGAATCAATGGTATTGTCCAGCCAACCAAAAGGGATAAGAACTCCTACAGCGATTACAGATCCCGGAATGGCATATCCCAGCGCACCAAACTGATTTAAGCTTTTAACTAATTTTGAAGGATTCAGCCGAGATGAATAAGCCATCAATAATGCTACAGAAACGGTAATCATTCCAGCGATTGCGGCAACGCTTAACGTATTCAACGAATACAATATAAATCGGGCATTTACTGAATCAATATTATTGAAAAACATCATTAGCAAAAGTATTACCGGTAATACAAAACCTAAGAAAACAGGGATTACACAAATAGTTAAGGCACCCCATTTTTTTAAGCCTTTGAGGTCAAATCTTTGAATTTTTTTAAATCTGTTTGTGGCATTTGTTTGATCTTTGATTTTAGCCCTAGACCAACGTTCTAGTAAAATAAGTGCAATGATAAATACTAAAAGGAATCCCGCTAGTTGAGCGGCTGCGGGACGTTCTCCAAGACCAAACCATGTTCGGTAGATACCTGTCGTAAATGTTTGAACACCAAAGTATTGAACAGTTCCAAAATCATTCAAAGTTTCCATTAAAGCCAAGGCTAAACCGGCTGCAATTCCGGGTCTGGCCAGAGGTAAAGCCACTTTAAAAAAGCTTTGCGTTGAAGTGTATCCCATAATTCTGCTTGCCTCAAAAAGAGAGACAGATTGGTTTAAGAAAGCAGATCTGGCAAGCATATAAACATAAGGATAGAATGCCAATATCATGATCAAAATAGCGCCCCAAATGGAACGGATTTCAGGGAATAAATAATCACCAATCGATAAACCAAATGTAGATCTTAAAGCTGTTTGGAGTGTGCCTGTAATACCTAAGAAATCAGTATAAATATAAGCAAGTAGATAAGCAGGAATTGAAAAGGGAAGGACGGCAGCCCATTCAAAATATTTTTGCCCAGGAAAGCTACACATCGTGATAATCCAAGCGAGAGAAACGCCGGTTAGAACAACCCCGATTGAAACGCCTGTAATTAGAATTAGAGAGTTAGAAATGTAATCTCCAAGAACGGTACTGGCTAAATGGCTCCAAATTTCACCGGAAGAAACAAAGAAAGAAGAAAGCACGGAAAGTATCGGAATAGATACCAATACAGCGATTACCCCTGAAACAACAGCCCATTTTTTTGAAAGTGTTGTAGGATATTTGGTGCTGTCAGATGAAGTAAAAGTTCCGGCAAGAAATCGAAATGCTTTAAACATGTTTAAAAATAAGTAATCTTAAACTACAACGAGACTTTTATTCCAAATTCATTTTTCAATACTGATTTTGCAGCATTAAAACCTCCCATGCCATGAACGCCGCCGCCCGGAGGTGTCGAGGACGAACAAATATATAAGTTTTCTGCAGGTAATTTATATGGATCCCATTTGAGTAGAGGTCGCCCAAAAAGTTGTTTCAAGTTCTGAGCGCCGCCATTAATATCACCGCCAATATAGTTGGGATTGTACTTTTCAAAATCCATGGCTGTCATACGGGATGTAGAAATAATTATATCCCGAAATCCCGGGGCATAGCGCTCAATCTGGTTTATAATTCGCTCTTCCATATTCTCAGTGCTTCCATTTGGTACATGGCAATAACTCCAAAGTACATGCTTGCCTTCAGGTGCTCTTGAATCATCAAATATAGAAGGTTGTGAAATTAGCACATAAGGTTTTTCAGAATGAACCCCTTTCCAAACTTCGCGTTCAGAATGTGCGATTTCATCCATGGAACCTCCTAAGTGAAGCGTTCCTGCTCTTTTGCATTCTTCATTGAGCCAGGGAACGGGTTCAGAGAGTGCAAAATCAACTTTAAATGCTCCGGGACCATAATTGTACTTCAATAGTTTATCTCTTAGTGAATCTGAAATTCTATCATCTGCAATGGTTACTATTTGCTGAGGGGTAAGGTCAAACAATATGGGTTTGTTTGTGGGAAAGTCTTCAAGAGATTCGATATGGGCGTTTGTCTCAATTTCTCCACCCAAAGATTCAAAATAGCTTGCCAGTGCTTTTGTTATAGAATGTGAACCGCCTTTTGCAATCGGCCAACCCACAGAATGAACAGTGGTTCCTAAAATTAAACCAAATGAAGCCGTAAAGGCATTTTCTAAAGGAATGATGCTGTGAGCTGCTAATCCGGAGAAATAGGCTTTAGTTCTTTCAAGTTTAAAAAAGCTATTTGAGAGTAAGTTTGAAGAAAACATTCCGTACCAACCAAATCTCATCATTGCCAAAGGATGATGAGGAACTCGTAAGGATCCGAATAAATCTTTGGATAAATAGTCCCATGAGTCAATAAACTCTTTAAAAAGCTTTTTATAGTTTTTTGAATCCCCACCAAGTCTTACCAGCGTTGATTCAAATGAACGCTCCACAATAACAGATTCACTATGTTCAAGTGGATGAGCAACAGGAAAGTCCGGATGAATCCATTCCAGCCCATGATCGGATAAAGGCAAAGAATTAAAAAAGGGAGAGGAAACAGCTGTTGGATGCACAGCAGAACAAATATCATGATAGAAACCCGGTTCAGTAAGTTCTAACGTTCGGGTTCCACCCCCAATAGTTTCTTTAGATTCATAAATCTTAACTTTCAATCCTTGTTGGGCTAGTGCAATTGCAGCAGAAAGGCCATTTGGGCCAGATCCTATTACAAAAGCATTAACATTTGAAAGAGTAGAATTCAATTAGTTTGTTCCTGACGATTTAGTTTCTGCAAGCTTAATAGCTTCGTACACATTTACAATACCACCTGTGGAAGAAAGCGATGAAAATGGAACCGCTTGATCACTTCCCGGTTTATAAACTGTATTTGAAACGGTTGTCGCTGACTCCAAAAGAATCGATTTAATTTGAGTAGCAGTCAATTCCGGATAATAAGACATTAATAAAGCTGCTGTTCCGGTCACAACAGGTCCAGCCATACTCGTTCCACTATTTGCTTTATATGTGTCATCAGGAGTTGTAGAATAGATATCTACTCCTGGAGAAAACAGATCCACTCTTTGCCCATAATTACTGAAATTTGCAGCTATCAAAGAATCGCTTTTCCAAGATGAAGCTCCAACACTAATAAAATTCTGCATTGTACCACCATCTTCATAAAACTTATTCGGAAAACTTAATGTGCTATCAATATTCTGAGCAGAATTACCGGCTGAACTTATTACAAGAACATCATTTTCATCTGCAAATTTTAACGCTTCATCTACATAGAATTTTTGAGGAGAGTAGGATTTACCAAAACTCATATTTATTATATCAGCACCATTTTCTACTGCATATCTTATCGCATTGCCAATATCTTTATCTCGCTCATCCCCATCGGGAACAGCTCTTAAAATCATAAGGGAAGTATTTGAAGCTACTCCATTCATGCCAATTTCGTTATTTCTAACAGCAGCTACAATTCCGGCTACATGTGTTCCATGATCGCTTCTGGGACCTTCAACGTCATTGTTGCCGTAATAGCGATCCTCAAGGTCTTCGTAATCATCACCAACTATATATCTTGGATCAAAATAAGGGTTATATGCATAGTTATACATTTTGTCGAACTGTTCGTATGCTTCAATAATTTCACTTTCTTTCACATCCAGGTCTCTAAAATATTTAACGACTTGTTTTGCCTGTTTTCTGTATGGGCCATCATTACTCTTGGGTTCGAGTTCTTTGTTTGAAACGGAATCGATAGAACTAACTTCAAATATATTTTTAGCGCCTTCAATGGCATTTACAATATTTTGAAGATTCTCAAAACTCGTTTTAGCATCTGCTCTTTCTTTTTCAAATTCAGTTTTTACTGATTGGTAATATTCGAAGTCTTCCAGATCCTTTCCGGATAACATGCTCGTATTTTTACCTTGAAAACGATCTCTTAGTTTTACATACACCCGTGTTAGCTCATACGTGTCTTTATCTACATTTTGTCCGTCTTTTCCACCAATGAAATTCCAACCATGAACGTCATCAACGTATCCATTTTCATCGTCATCGATGTTATTGCCTGAGATTTCATCTTCATTCACCCAAATATTTGCTGACAGATCTTCGTGATCAATGTCTGTACCGGAATCTATAATTGCTACAATTACATGCTTAGAAGGAGTTTTGCCTGCTAATAATTCTGAGTAAGCTTTTTCTGTACCAATACCGATGAACGGAGAATCTTCTTCAGTTAGATGATACCAATCTTGTGGTGCTTCTTTAACGGTTTCAATCTCAGTTGAAGATTTAGTAGAAGGAGAGGATTTAGTTGTTGTATTTTTTGTTGATGAACAACCTGCAATCAGTAAAACTGTAGCTAAAAGTGCGTATTTTTTAATCATTTCTCTAAAGATAAAATTAAATCAAGCTGAAATATCAGCCTTTTTATTTTTGAACCAATGTAATGTTACGTCAAGTCCTAAGGTAATTGAAATTATAAGTATCAACAATAAAAGGCTACCAATTGGTTTCCAAATTATAAAACCACCTAAAGTTCCCAGAACTGCACCAAGATATTGTATGTATTGAAGCTGATCGTTGCTGGCATTTTTAATGAGCTTTTCGAGCCTTTGCTCATCATATTGGCGAAGATTATCCTCAACCAGTGCATGAACATCTAATTGGTTTATAAGCTTGTAAAGGAGAGATGTAACAATATTTTCAATGCTGGAGCTGTGTGCTTCAATTTTGTCAGGAAGTGTATCCAAAAAGCTGTCCAGTTTGTCTAATCCTTTTTCAACGCCTCCGGGCAATTTTGTTAGTGCTTCTTCTACTAAACTCTGCATTTCTTGCCCTTTTATAAAGCTGTAAGCTTTTAATGCAACCTTTTCGAAAGAATTTTCCTCGATATTATTCTCAATTTGATGGATGATCGATTCAGCTATATTTGCACGAACTTCAGGTTGGGCAATCATCTCGTTTACATAATTTACTGCAAGAATCTTTAATTCTGATCTGAATTCAGGATCATCGATAACTTCCCGAATATAATCGGTGGCTTGCGCTCTGTACTTTGCAATAGCATTCGACTCTTGAATTTTTTGCTTAATGATTTCAGGGTTGATGAGATCCTCAGATACAGCTACTGCCAAACGATAGGCAATACGATCTTTTTGTGCAGGAACTAATCCTTGACCAAATATAGGTCGCTTTTTTGCCGGACGGAATAACATGGTAATAGCTAACCAATTTGTTAGAAAACCAATTAAGCCACTTATGCTTAAAATTCTCATTAAGCCATCAAACTCTATAAAATAACCAAGAAGTGTAGTTTGTACTCCATCAAAATCCCAATAAAAAGAAGTGATGAACGTACCGATCAATAATAGAGGAAATACGAAGAGAAGCCTGAGCAGAAACTTGAACTTACTTTCGTTTTTAGGGGGGCTGGTTCTATTAACAGAAGTTTCATTTCCTTCCGACTGTTTCTCGATCTGTTTTTGAACAATTCCCCAAAGTTGTTGTCCGTATTCTTTGGTACGTTCAGCAATAATATTTTTGTCTTTTTCTTCAGCCATAGCTAATTATTTTTACAATCGTACGAATGAAATGAACGCAGGTTACTCGTAAAACATAGATAAGTAGAGATCTTCTAATCTGGTCATTTCTTTCTTTTCCTGATCTGATTGATCTTCATAACCGATAAGATGCAATAAACCATGAATTAGAATACGCAAACACTCTTTTTCAGGAACTTCACCAAATTCTTTTGCCTGATCTATGATTCTAGGCAAACAACAATAAAGTGTGCCTTCTATTTTTGTATTGGAAGCATCTTCATCATACCTGAATGAGATAATATCGGTTACATAATCTCTTTTTAAAAACTCTTTGTTGATACGAGCTATCTCTTGTTCATCCACATAAGCAGTTTCAACCAATTCAAAGGTAACCTTCTCATGTTTTGCTACAAATTCAAATACTTTTCTACAGTCGATTTCCTTACAAGGAAAATCCATAGAAGTGGTATTAAATATTTGAAGAGGGTAGTGTTCAGGCACCGTCAGTACTCAAAAACTAAAATCATCATTCATAGATTCTGTGAGAGAAAGAGCGATTCCGCACATCATCAGATCTTCAGGAAGTTGCGTAAAATCTCCGGTAAGTATGCTTTCATCCACGTTAGCATATAAACTACATCCGGCTGCTTTTTCTACGATCAACCCTGAGGTTTTATCTCCTGATTTGCCAAAGAATGTAACTTGTTGAAGTATATCACTGGCTACGAATGCTGTACAGTTGTGAAGCTGAAGGAAGGTGTTGTAGGCGTAAACGGAAACCATATTCATTTGTTCACCATTTACATCAAGCCCGAGATGTATTTCCAAAGCTAACTTTCGGTTTTCTTCTTCGTTCTTAACTTCAATTCTAAAAACATCCTTTCCGAGAGGTTTTGGAGTAGCTCCCAATACCTTTCCAATGGTTGAGATATTTTCTGATGTAAACTGATGGATCATGATAGTAGATTTTAGCTCTCAGAATATACAATACTGAGAGCTAAGTATATATATGAATGTTAATTTAAACCGTATTGAATTCCGCGTTGAATACTTTCCTGTCTTGTTTTTGGAATTGTAGGAATTTGAGTGCCTTCAAACTTTGTGTTAACTCGTTCTGCAATTTCCAAGCCTTTTTCATCAGCTCCTGCTTTAAAATATACATACTGAATGATAATTATTGATTGCTGCTCACGCATGATACTTTGTGATAAGCTACGAGCTTGTTGCACAAGAGCATTATTTCGTTGAGTAAGCGTACGTTGAGCTTTTATGTCAGCATTTCTACGTGCTTGCTCGTACTGAGCACTTATTGCAGCTTGTTGGTCAAGAACTTCCATAAATCTATTAAACTCATAATCAAGATTTTTATTAAACCTGTCTAAGGAGGAATCCAAAATCTCAATTGCTTTATCAGACTCGCCTATTTGAGCGTATCTGTTCGCATATAATGCAATGATTGTACTTACTTCTTCATCTTCTCTTAAAGGAATAACTTTTAATCCATAATCGAGCCAGTAACGAGCACTATCAGGTTCACCTTCTTTCAAAAATTGTTCTGCAAGTTGAAGGTAATTATAGCGATAGTTACCCATCATACGGCGAATGTTTTCATCTAAATACACATCTTTATCGTCCCAATTCCGGTGGCTGAAATTTCTGAATCTACGAGCATGGATATCAGTATCGATAAATCCTGTATATTCACTTTCCATTTTCTTAGGAATAACACGATACGCTTTCCCTTCGGTACGGAAGTAATCCTGAAGGTTTAGCTGACTTTGACTAGATACTGTATTTGCGAAATAAACAGGACGAAGCCAGTTGTTGCTTTCAAGAATCTCAAGAATTAGTCTGTCTTGAGTTTGAAGGTATCTGATATCATTTCCTTGTTGATCTTTTCCGTAGAAACGACCCTGTAAATTCCAGTCAACTACCTCGTCCAGAGAATCAACAGGCATTTCGAAATCAGTTCCGGACTGAAGAATAGGAATCTCACTATTTTTAACTCCAATGGCTTCTTTATAATTATTGTCTTCAGAGAATGCTTTTTTGAGCATTTCTTTGTCAACAGGAATCGAAATATTTTGAGATCTCCATTGAGAAAGACCGGAAGTCATTTGCTCAACTTGCTCATCTGTTAAATTAATAGGAAGAGGTGCCGATTCATGCGACCATTGATCTCTAAGTTGTTTGATATACCAATCCGTATTTAAGAGGCTCAAACAAACGATACGAACATCCGTTCTTACACCTTCAACTTCCTGTGCATACCAGAGAGGGAAGGTATCGTTATCTCCATTTGTGAAGACCAATGCATTTGGTGCAAGTGAGTTCAATAGATTCTTAGCGTAATCCGATGCTACGTAACGCTCACTTCGATCATGATCATCCCAGTTCTGATAACCCATCCATACAGGAGAAGCAATTAAGCTTAATCCAATTACTGCATAAGCAGCAAGAGCATTTTCTTTGATGTAGGATTTTAGTAAGTCAACCAAACCAGTGACTCCAATACCAATCCATATAGAGAAAGCAAAGAAGGAGCCAACGTAGGCATAATCTCGTTCTCTAGGCTGAAAAGGGGGTTGATTCAGAAATATGATAACCGCCAATCCTGTAACCATAAATAGCACGGTCACTGCAAAAGCCCGCCGCCAATCAGAAGAATAGTGGTAGATCAATCCAAATAATCCGAGTAAAAAAGGAATATAGAAATACGAATTACTGGCTTTATTACTTGGATATTTTGGGGATGAAAATCCGGATTGCCAACCGGTATCCTGTATATCTGATGCCCGACCTATAAAATTCCAATTAAAATATCGGATATACATATGCTGGACCTGATAATCCCAGAAAAAATCCCAATCACTATCGTAACGCCCGTAATACTCTACATGGCGTGGGTCTTGAGAATGACGTCTTGGGAAAAATACCTCATTTACTTCACCACGAGTGATTTGTCCGGTAGCGTCATCATAGTTATTTCCCTTCAAAATAGGCGTTGATCCATATTGCTCTCGCTTCAAATACTTCACAAAAGCTTCTACGGTTTCAGGATCGTTTTCATCAATCGGAGGATCTGCAATAGAGCGGATCATAATAATTGAATAAGAAGAGTAACCAATCAAGATCATGGCATAACTGATCATGATGATATTAGAAAGTCTGTGTTTTTTAACATGGGTGTAATAAATTCCCCAAGCTACGGCGAGCATGATGAGAATAATGAATGTAATGGGTCCAATCAATCCATAAGTAGCATCACTAACTTTAGATGAAATATCAGGAATGCTTTGTATTGTAAAGGGGTAAATCAAAAAGAAGGAGAGTACAGAAGCTACGCCCATTAATGCAAAGGAGATCAATGTAAAATCTCTTTTCTTGAAATAAATAATGATAGCGACAAAAAAGAGCGTTAGTAAATTCAATAAATGGACCCCAATCGCCAACCCAAACATGTAAGCAATCATAACCAGCCATTTCTCATTAAATGGCTCTTCGTGCCGCTCTGCCCATTTAAGCGCTAACCAAACTACAATAGCAGTAAAAAACATGGATAATGCGTAAACCTCAGCTTCAACAGCGTTAAACCAAAAAGTATCAGTAACAGCGAATGTTAAAGAGCCAACCAAAGCTCCTCCATACATTCCGATTTTATCCATCAAACTAAATTTGGCGACATCGCCTTTCCATTCTCTCACTAAGCGAACAACGATGAGATATAAAAGCATCACTGTTAAAGCAGAAGCAAGCGCACTTATGAAATTGATGCTCACAGCAACGTATTCTGTGGGCATGAACATGGAGAATACCCTTCCTAAAATAGAGTAGAATGGAGCACCCGGAGGATGATTTACTTGAAGTCCGTTCGCAACAGCGATGAATTCTCCGGCATCCCAAAAACTAGCAGTAGGAGCAAGAGTTAGACTGTAAATTATTAAAGAAACGAAAAAAGTAAATAAAGCGAGGTACTTATTGGTAGTTTTATGATCTGAAAACATCTAAAATATTACTCGTGAAATTGTTTTTTGGATAGTCGTTTATTACCGTTATGCTTGGCTTGCAATTATAGGCATAGCCTTTTTCTATTCAAAATTTAGAAAGCACAAAGATAACAATCTTCGTGTGAAGAAACGGCTACTTTAAACAGGTATTTTTCAATTAACATTATTTTTTAACAATGAGCGAACCAAAAGAAGTTTTTTCCTCCAAACTAGGCATGATCTTAAGTGTGTTAGGTATTGCTGTTGGTACAGGAAATATTTGGAGATTTCCGAGAATTGCGGCTCAAAATGGTGGAGAGGATGGAGCAGGGGCATTTTTAATTGCGTGGGCAATTTTTCTCTTGATGTGGTCAATTCCTTTAATTATTGCTGAATATGGAATTGGTAGATATAGTCGAAAAGGAGTTGTTCAATCTTTCGCAGATCTAATTGGCGAGAAAAAAGGATGGATGGGTGGCTTTATTGGTTTTGTAGCTACAGCCATTATGTTCTACTACAGCGTGGTTGCGGGTTGGTGTCTGTATTATTTATCGCAAGCTATTTTTGTACCGCTTCCTGAAACTACAGAGCAGGCTCTGGGTATTTGGGAGAGTTTCCAAGGATCTAACTGGCCGATATTAACGCATGCAACGGTGATGCTTTTAGGTGGTTATATTGTCTTAAAGGGAATTAAATCCATTGAAAAAGTAAATATGATTCTAATTCCTTCGCTTTTAGTAGTGCTTGTAATTTCGCTTGTTAAAGCCTTGACCATTGAAGGAAGCGGAGCAGGAATTTCTTATTTATTTACGCCTGATTGGAGTGATCTTAAAAATCCAAATATATGGTTAGAAGCGCTAACTCAAAATGCCTGGGATACCGGAGCTGCCTGGGGTTTGATTTTAACCTACGCTATCTACATGCGTAAGCAAGATAATGTGACAGTAAGTGCATTCCAGACAGGGATTGGAAACAATTTAGTTTCTATAACTTCAGCGATAATCATTTTTTCGACTGTTTTTGGCACCTTGGGTGCTACCATGACTAATGCGGAGATTCTAAATGTAATGAAAACATCCGGTCCGGCTTCAACGGGGTTAACTTTCATCTGGATGCCGAGATTATTCGCAACGATGAGTGGAGGTGGAGTTTTTTCTATTTTATTTTTTCTTGGTTTAACGTTTGCAGCTTTCAGTTCGTTGATCTCAATGATAGAGTTAGCAACAAAAGTTTTTGTAGATGCAGGAGCAACCCGTAAGAAAGCAACGATGCTGATTTGTGTTGCAGGTTTTGCATTTGGTATCCCATCCGCAATGAATCTTACATTTTTTGCAAATCAGGATTTTGTTTGGGGAGTAGGTTTGATGGTATCAGGAGCGTTCATTAGTTATGCGGTAATCAAATATGGAGTTGGTAAATTCAGAACGGAATTGGTAAATACGCAGGAAGAAGGAGTGCAACTTGGCCCTTGGTGGGAAATTGTACTTAAGTATGTAGTGCCTGTAGAAGTAGTTACTTTGTTAGGATGGTGGATGTTCTTAAGCGCAACGGAATATGCACCGGACAGCTGGTACAATCCGCTAAGTACATTTTCTGTAGCTACTGTACTTGTTCAATGGGGAATAGCGATTTTCTTAGTGAAAATTTTTAATAAGAGACTGGTGACTAATAAATCAAACAGTGATCAGGATTAAGAAAAAAGATGATCTGGATTAACAGGATTTAAATCTTAGCTTTAAATCAACCATGATCGATAGTTGAAGTTTTAAATTTTTCTTATCGATTCAGCAACCCTGAAGGGTTTGCTTGGCAAATGCATGAATAGTAATGACTTTAGTTAAGCTTGAAACAAATCCTGCTAATCCTATAATCCTTGAAAAATCTTGGTTGAACATTGATGATGAAATAAAAGACCAAGCTAAAGAAATTTATAATATCCAAAAATTCCATTTGGGATGCCATTCTTGGAGGACTTGTTTAAGCTCGTTCCGAATGTCTCGTTCGGGATGCCTTCTTTGAGGCGGAGCCTCAATGGAAGCTGAGCTTCCAAATTAGCATCACGCAGCGGAGCTATGTGATGAGGAACAACCGTTGTTATAGCGCCGGTTTACTGAGTTGAATCTACCTTTTTCTTAGGCTGATTTTTTTTAACCTTAGCTTTGGAACACTTCTGTTCTTTTTGAAATAGTCAAAAATCTTGTCCAAATCATAGTTAAAACAAGCAGAACTTTGTTATGCATGGACAGTTTTTAGAGGAGCAATTTCTTTGCTCGGACGATGAGAAGATAAATCATACATAGATTGCAGATTTAACCAAAATTCAGGAGAAGTATTCAACGCTTTAGATAGTAGCCAGGCTGTATCAGAAGAAATTCCTCTTTTGCCCCTTACAATTTCATTAATGCGCTGGATGGGAATTTCCAAATGATCTGCTAATGGTTAATTCCATAGGATCAAGATATTCTTTCAGTAAGATTGTGCCGGGATGTGTAGTAATTCTGTTTTCTGGAATCATGGTTTTCATCTTTTGTTAGTGATAATCTACTGTTATGTTAATCATCAATTGACGGATAAAGTCTTTTTAGCTTTATCCGTGAATCTTTGGTACTGAACTGCCAGTTTATCT
>CAXBHO010000094.1:0-15080 GCA_963975485.1 uncultured Balneola sp.
TGGTGAAATTTCAGCCCCCTATCTGACGACATTTCAGCAATGACACGGCACTAGTGTCAAGTCAATGTTCAGATGTCGTAAAACACCTGTCCGGTTTAAAACTAAATGGCTTACAAAAAGTTGCAATAGCCTAAAAACCTAGCACCCTGAGTTCCCACAAAGTGGTGCCCTCGGCAGCTTCTAACCTAGGCTAGAAATAACGCCTCCTCCTCAAGTCAGACAAGGGGTTGCAACCCCTTGTCTGACTTATGGACGTTTTCATTTCTCACTTTCAGCCAAGCATTGAGTTCATCGATCTGTTCCTCATTCCAATAGATTTGACACAGCTTTTCTAATTCAGGTTGACAGGGCTGCGACAATTCATGACTGACACGGCACTAGGTCTTTTATCTATTTTCTTCTGCACATGACATAATAACTGCCATCAACGGTTAGTTTAAATAATAATTACCCCAACCCTTCAACCCCTCACTGCAAATTAAGTTTGAGTTTCCTGAAACGGCAGAAGATTCCACTAAGGTATATAATATTATGAGACAGGAGGTAGCTATTTTGGTTAACGACCAGATGCAGGAAGGTTTTCATAATGCTGCCTTTACTGCCGATAATTTAGCCAGTGGAGTATATACAGCTCGATTAACAGCAATAGGTTCTTCCGGCGAGCAATTCATTCAAGAAAAAAAATGCAATTGATTAAATAGTAAAAATCAACTTAACAAAACTATAGGTTAACCACAGAAATCACAGAGGAATTTACTTATCTCTGGGCACTTTGTGGTTATTCTTACCGCAAATACTGCCTAAACCAAGCGCCAGTTACATCTACCAATTCCTTAAACTGCGGTGGGAAAATTTCATCTTCAAATGGATGCGAAGCTCCAAAGGTATGCCCGGCCTTTTCAATAAGTCTTAATTCTTTGTTTTTTGATCCGCAAGTAATTTCCAGTTCTTCGGAATTTGACTGATCCACATCTTCATCTTCTCTTCCGTGAATGAATAAACTTGGAATCACAAGATCTTTAACTCTTCGAAGCGCAATTAGTCGATCTGCATTTTTTTTAACATCTTCATACAAAGCTTTATCCACCTTCATATCTTGACAGGTGCGGCTATTTTTGTAGATAGTATATCCTTGTTCTTTCCAATCTGAAATTTCTTTATCAGAAAATCTCTCTAAATAATCCGAGACAGCAGCCCATGTTACTAAACACTTTATGGCTTCGTATTCTGCAGCTGCAGCTACGGCTGTATGTCCTCCACGAGAATGCCCAACAATACCAATCGAGTCTGTATTTAGATGAGAATGAGAATCTTTTATTTCACCAGTTTGAAGTGCTTTGATTACTAACCCGACTTCATCTAAATCTTTGGAAAGTGTAGATTCTTCAAACAGATCTAAACGCTTGTATTCTGTTCTTCCATCACCAATTCCATTGTGAGAGAAATTTATGGCGAGAACCCCAAAACCATGTCTGGCTATATCTTCGCAAGCATCAGGAAAAGGACCCCAATCTTTAAATCCTTTAAATCCATGTAAAAATATTATTACAGGAAAATCTTTGTTTGTACCACTTATTGGTGAATACAGATCATATTTAATTGGAAGATCTTCTTCGGTTAAAATTTGTCCTGATGAGATAGATAAATTATCGTATTCCATGTGTAGCTAGTTCTTTTTAAAATCTAAAGTTTCTAATTTTACGAGTTCCCGAATATTATTTACTTCTTTTTGTTTAAGGTATCTCCACCTTCCCATTTTAACCCCTTTCAAAGTTAATCCGGCATATTCGACTCGTTTAAGTTTAGTGACTTCTGTCCCAAAATGTTCCACCATTCTACGGATAAGTCTATTCCGGCCTTCAAATACGGACAATTGAAATACATGAGGAGCATCCATAAAGCGCTTTAAATTTTTTCCTCTAGCCTCACCATCTTCCAACGGTATTCCGCTTTTGAATAGACTTAACTCCTCATCGGATAGAATTCGTTCCGTCTCCACTTCGTAAGTCTTTCTTACACTATAGCTTGGATGCATTAATCGATGAGCCAAATCTCCATCATTGGTAAGAATGAGCAAACCTGTTGTGTTTCTGTCCAACCTTCCAACGGGATATACTCTTGCTCCGGTAGCGTCTTCTACTTCATCAAGAACTGTATTTCTGCCTTTTTCATCATCGGTAGTTGTAATGGTATTTCGCGGCTTATTTAAAAGCAGATAAACAAAAGGTTCCAATTGCATTTTTTGGCCATCTACTTCTATAACATCTTGTCGCCGAACTTTAGTCCCCATTTCAGTAATGGTTTTTCCAT
This sequence comes from uncultured Balneola sp., assembly GCA_963975485.1. Taxonomy (GTDB): domain Bacteria; phylum Bacteroidota; class Rhodothermia; order Balneolales; family Balneolaceae; genus Balneola. The sequence goes on from CAXBHO010000094.1 coordinate 2,311, forward strand.
TCACTTTTACCAAACCATCTTCAATATACTTATCTGCTTCTCTTCGGCTGCATAATCCGGCATGGGCAATGAACTTGTTAATCCGGATTTCTTCACTTTGCGAATAATTCTGATCTACCCGATTTGGGGAAGTCCCCGATTTCTTTTTCTTTTTTTGCTGATGTCCTGTTTCCTTTCCTCTACCTGTCTTCTTATTCATTCTTCCTCCTTGTTAATTGAATCATCTTCCGATTCTTGTTCTTCATCACCATTTACTTCTGATGAAGGTTCTTCTCTTTCTTCCTCTTCTTCATCCATAATCATCGACTGTTCAAGCAATAATTGTCTATGCTCAGCCATATCATCATCTTTTAAAATTTCCTCAATCTCTCTGGGTTTTGGTAATTCATCTACTGAATTAATTCCAAAGTGACGAAGAAAATGAGAGGTGGTTGTGTAAAGCAATGGCTTTCCGGGACTGTCTGATCTTCCCGAAACTTCAATCAATGCTTTTTCCATCAATTGCCGAAGTATGTATCCTGAATCAACTCCACGAATCTGATCTACTTCTGGCTTTGTAATTGGTTGTTTGTAGGCAACAATGGCTAAACTCTCAATTGCTGATTGTGACAGCTTTCGATAGGCATTCTCATGCTGGAAAATACTTAACCAATAATGAAATTTCTTTTGGGTAACAAAAGTGTATCCTTTTGCAATTCTTTCTATTCTGAAACACAATCCCTGTTCATCATACCGGTTGTTCAGTTTATCTACAAAATTACTGACCGTTTCTTCAGAAATTTCTATTAATTCTTCGTTCTCAACAATAATTGATTTGATCTTGTGCCCCGAAATAGGCTCCTCACTAGCAAAAATCAATGCTTCTATCACTGAAGATAATCGGGTTCCATCTACAAATTGATAATCGTTTTTCATTTAATTAACCACTAACCACAGAGGGCACAGAGTTTTTAATTTATTATTCGTTTTAAACCTTGCTTCAAATACTTTACGTTAAAATTAATAAGCAATCCTAACTTGAAATTACCCATTTTAAGATAACTCATAACTTGCGCCATATGAATATTATTTAGTTCTTCGACTGCTTTAAGTTCAATAACTAATTTATCTTCAACCAACAAGTCTATTCTATATCCACAATCTAATTCAAGTCTTTTGAATTTAACTGGCATCGGCTTTTCATTTTCTACTTTCAATCCTTTTTCAGCTAAAGCATAAAATAAACATGCTTGATAAGCAGACTCTAAAAGTCCTGGCCCTAATTCTTTATGAACTTCTATTGCTTCACCAATAATCATTTTAGATAACTTGTTAAGTTCTTCCATAGTAAACTCTGTGCTCTCTGTGGTTAATCACTCCAATTCCTTAACTATGAAAAATCCATCTTCTCCTTTTTCCTGATATAGTGGCATTAAGATGTACCCATCTGCCTGAGCTTCAATTTTACCCAATTTATCATTTGCTAACCAATCACCCTTCTTTACTTTATCAAAATTCTGAAAGCCCGGTCTCATCTCAAACTCATCTTCTTTTTCAATTATATGCTTGTAAACAAATTCTACTTTTGGCGGCAACCCTTGTATTTGCTCTTCCAAAAAAGATTCATACTCGTCAAAGTCGGGAATAAATTTGGAAGCTAAACACCCTGAAGATGAAAGTAATTTATAGAGGCCTGCTGTTGCATTAAATTCAGCGTTCTTGCTAAAGTGCTTACCTGCTTCAAATGCAAAACCAATATTCCCTGCATTACTAACGTATTTTAAAGCGGTGCCATGTAAAGCTTTTTCTATTCCAAATATCAGAGGCACATTCAGTTTATTTAACACACTTTCATTAACCTCGGTTCTGGGACAGATAACAAATAATCCTTTGTTCGATGAAAAAGTATGCAGGTCTGCAAATATTACCGGCTCAGATTTGTTCTCATTAAGAATAATTGGGTCAATTATTTCCAGAACTGCTTTCGTTTCTCTTCGTTCAGCGGTAAGTACTTCATCATAAGGTGTTCTGCGAACTTTGTCTAAAATAGAGGTAAACCAAATACGATTCATGTCCTCATCGATGAATCGTTGTTGTTTGTTTAAAGCTTCAAGATTTCCTCGAATCCCAATGAAAACTCCTTTGAACGCTGCTTCAAGGCCTTGAATTTTCTGTAAAACATGTTCGATTGCTTTTATTCCGGTAGGCTCATTCCCATGAATTCCGGCAAGCGCAATGATTGTAGGCCCTGAATTCTTCCCTTCAATCTTACCTATTATACGGTCTTCATAGGATGTGTTATTCGTTTTTTCAGGTACTTTTTCTGTCAATATTTCCAATCAATTATCCTTCTTTTCTTCGTTTTCTTTTGCAAGAGTTTTAATGAGCCTTCTGCTGATATTCAAAAAATTTCCTTCCGTAATAATACCAACTAATCTGCTATTCTTCACTACCGGCAGGCAACCAATTTGTTGATCCTGCATAATCTCCATCGCTTCAATAATTGATGCCTCAGGGTGAATAGTAATTGGGTTTTTGATCATAATAGTTTTGATTGCATGGCTTTTGTTTCCCCGATCCTCATTTACCGATCTTGAATATTCTCTCAACACCATCCGCATAGAAAGCAATCCAACTAAATGTTTCTGATCATCTTCGATGGGAATATACCGTATTCTTCTCCAGTCTAATAAATTTGAAGCAAACTCTATTAAATCATCTTTGCGTGCCGTAAAAAGATCTGTAGTCATAAATTCTTCCACCAATAAAGTTGATGGGCGCCAAAAGGCAACATCCTCAATTCTTGCCAATCCCCATTTATGTACCGGCTCTCCTTTTTGTTGATTCTTAGCCATTGCCCCTGTTATAGTCGAAAGTGTTTGCTCACGATTATGCTCTTTGATTAACTTTCCATACGATTTTACCACCCAGTATGCACCGGTTTGTGCACTTTCAACACGATCTTCAATTACACTTAAATAAGTATCGATATCAGATTTCAAAATAGTCGCTTTTTTAAGACCGGCACGAGCAATGGGTAATAGCTCTTCTTTTATAAGATCCCGCGCAGTTACTTTTCTATCATCAGTCCATAAAAATTTAGTGTCTAATCCCATTTTGGATGCAGCAAAAAAGTTCAATCGGGCATTGTCAAAATCAAGCACTTTAGTGATATCCGGATAAACATCTTCCATTCCGTTCATCAATCCTAACCAAAAAGCGGTATTGGCAATTTCATCAACAACCGTTGGACCGGAAGGGAGCACACGGTTTTCGATTCTTAAATGTGGCTTTCCGCCTCCAATTCCATAACACGGGCGATTCCAACGATATACCGTCCCATTATGAACATTCAAGGCCATTAATTGTGGCGGAATACCATTTTTAAGCATCTCTTCTACATTTTCCTCAATATTAGAGCTCAAAAGAACACGGTATCGGGAAATATCTTCTCTATAGATATCTAAAATACTTCCTTTGAGCCAATCTGAGCCAAAAGTCACACGTGGTAATGCATCCCGAAGATGATCGCCTACACTTCTCGTATCTACAGATTGATGAAACAAGGCGATTCTCGTTTCTGCCCACAATCTTTTGCCAAGTAGAATGGGAGAATTAACTGCACTCGCAAGTACCGGTGCCGTTATTGCTTGAGCTATGTTATATTTCGATACAAATTCATCCGGCTTAATTTGAAGATGAACCTGATACCCTGTATTGCATCCTTCCAGAAGCGGAGTATCAAATTTCATAAGAAGTTCGTCCATTCCCTGAATTCTAATCTCGTATTCCTTTCCACGCATATTATCGATCGCATCACAAATCGCTTTATACCTTGGTAGCGGAGTTAGATTCTCAATTGCTACATCAGATTTTCTGATCGTAGGAAGAATTCCGGTCAGCAATATATCGCCACCTAAGCCCTGCACCGTCTTGCGTACATATTCAACTTCCCTTTGAAGGTTCTCTTCAAGTTTTGATAAACAATGCCCTTTAAATTCAAGAGGATCAAGGTTTATCTCAATATTAAACTTGGCTATTTCAGTAGTATAATTTCCTTCACCTAAGGCATCCAATACTTCCATAGCATTAGGCATGGCTTTACCATACTCATCTATCAAACAGAGCTCTTGCTCCGCACCGATGCGTATTATGTCCGTTTCGAACCATTCTTCTTCCAACATTCTTTCCAAAGCACGCCCATCTCTGAGCACATACTTCATAAAATTTTGAACGTCTTCGTTCGTTTTCGCCAGCTTTACTCTTTCTTCGCCCATGTATTTTCAATTGCGTTTTAAGCAGTCCGTAAATACTAACTTTATCAGGCGGAATGCAAGTTTAATAAGTGATTAATCACAAAGTGTACAAATAATTTTAAGATTAAAGCCTCAAACTTACAAAACATATTCTGCTCGTCGAATCTGGCAGGATTTTTTTAAATCAATAGCGTCCTAAACGTTGGGTAAAAATAGTAAGAAAGAAAGAATTTTGTGTATCTCAAATGTATATTTGAGTTGCATAACCCTAAAGAATCTTTCTCTCTATGGCTAACTATAACGTTGTTTTTTCAAATCATTTCCAAGTTAGACCGGTTTTCTTTTAACAAACTCGTTGGCGTCCACCAAACCGACAAGCACCAAAAAGGCTACACCAGCTGGACGCATCTGGTAGAGATGCTTTTTTGCCAGTTTGCCAACAGCCGGTCCGTGCGTGATATCAGCAACGGGCTTCGTAGCGCTACCGGTAACCTCAATCATCTGGGGTCGAACGGGCTCCCTCCAAGTCCACGATCAGCCATCAAAACAAGCATCGTAACTGGCGGCTGTTTCGCAACTACTATTACCGGTTGTTGAAAAGTTTAGGACAGCAAGCAAGTAAAATTCCGCATTAAATCCAAGATTTTGCTCTTGGATTCAACGACTATTTTCCTGTGTCTGTCGCTGTTCGATTGGGCCAAGTACAAAACCCAAAAAGAAGCCGTAAAAATGCACACTGCTGGATTACGATGGAAATCTACCCGCTTACATTCTCGTTAGTGATGGGAAAACAGCCGACAATGAAGGCGCCTATAATATTCCGCTACTAAAAAATAGTGTCATTGTAGCCGACCGATTCTACAATGACTTTTCGCTGCTGAATGTTTGGGACAGCAACGGGGTCTGGTTCGTGGTGCGCCATAAAGAGAACCTGTACTATCATACCCTTGCCGAGAACGAACTCCCCGACAATCGTCATGAGCATATTCTCAAAGATGAAAGAATTGAGTTGACAGGGGCAATGACAATGGATTTTGTAAAATAAAGGTACACATAATTTTAAAGGTCTAATTTAAAATAGGTTTAGAGCTAATAAATTAAACTTTCTGTAGGACTAATAATAGTTTGGAATCTCTTTTTTATTTCTATTTTAAGGAAATATATCAATAAACATATCGAAGTTTTATGAAATACGATCTTAAAGAACAGTACAATTGCGTTATAATCAGCTTTAAAGGCAATATTATGGGTGGCCCACATGCGGAAGCATTCCGTGATGAATTGCATACTTTGATCAATGCTGGCAAAAAATCAGTAATAGTTGATTTGGGGAAAGTCAAATTTATGAATTCTTCCGGCTTGGGTATTCTAATCGGTAGTTTAACTACGATGCGTAATGCCGGTGGGGATCTTAGAATTTGCAGAGCAGATAAGAAAATTGAAAGTTTATTAATGGTTACACAGCTTATTTCTGTGTTCAAGCATTTTCGTACGCTTGAGGAAGCCATCGCATCTTACGATGCATAAAATAAAGCCCCGTTGATGTAACGGGGCTTTCTCGCTTCAATAAACGTAGATGGTTTCCGGGTCATTACGAAGGCTGTCTTTAGCGATAGGAAAATTAGCGCAGGCGTTACGTCTGTGCGGTGTTTGAATTAGCAAACAGTTTGATCCAAACGAGACGCTTTGACCAGCTCGGATCAATATCTATACTGATCTGATTTATAAGGTCCGGTAATCGGTACACCAATATACTCAGCTTGCTCTTTAGTAAGCGTTTCAAGTTCTACGCCAATTTTAGAAAGGTGAAGTCTTGCCACTTTTTCATCTAAAGATTTAGGCAATACATGCACACCCGGCTCAAATTCTTCCGGTCTGTTCCATAATGCAATTTGAGCTAAAGTTTGATTGGTAAAGCTATTACTCATTACAAAAGAAGGATGTCCGGTAGCATTACCAAGATTCATCAATCTGCCTTGGGAAAGAAGTACTACTTGCTTTCCTGACTTCAATGTAAAAATATCAACTTGTGGCTTGATGTTTTCCTCTTCAGAATTTGCTTTCAGCCAGGCAACATCAATCTCATTATCAAAGTGACCAATATTACCAACGATCACTTTATCTTTCATGCTTTCAAAATGATGAGACTGAACGATATTTTTATTACCGGTTGCAGTCACAATAATATCAGCACGTTTTGCGGCTTCGTTCATCGTTTTAACTTCAAAACCATCCATTGCTGCTTGCAGTGCACAAATCGGATCAATTTCAGTTACAATAACTCTGGCTCCTGCCCCTCGAAGTGAGGCTGCCGTTCCTTTTCCAACGTCACCATAACCGCCAACTACAGCCACCTTACCGGCCATCATAACATCGGTGGCACGGCGAATAGCATCAACAGCAGATTCTTTACAACCGTATTTATTATCAAATTTAGATTTGGTTACAGAATCATTAACATTGATTGCCGGAAGTGTTAAAGTCCCTTTTCTTTCACGTTCTATCAGTCTGAGAACACCGGTTGTTGTTTCTTCTGAAATACCATTAATTCCGCTAATTAATTCTGGATATCTGTCCAGAACCATATTGGTAAGATCTCCACCGTCATCAAGAATCATATTCAATGGTTGGCCATCAGGGAAAAATAAAGTTTGTTCTATACACCAGTCAAACTCTTCTTCTGTCATTCCTTTCCAAGCATAAACAGGAACTCCTGATTTTGCTATTGCTGCAGCTGCATGATCTTGAGTTGAATAGATATTGCAGGAAGACCAGGTTACGTCTGCTCCTAACTCAACAAGCGTTTCAATAAGTACCGCTGTTTGGATGGTCATATGAAGACAACCGGCAATTCGAGCGCCTTTCAGTGGTTGTTCAGATTTATATTCTTCTCTCAGCGCCATTAAACCGGGCATTTCTGCTTCCGCAAGTTCAATTTCTTGGCGGCCATATCTGGCTTGTGAAATATCTTTAACTTTGTATGCTAATTTTTCTTTTACTTCTGGCATGTTTTTATTTTTGTATTCTATTTTAATTTGTTGTCTTCTATAATCGTTTTTGCCTTCAAATAGTCACCCGCAGTTCCATTTGAGCCAACTTCTGCTTTTATCAAATACCCATTTGGATCAATAAATATCTTAAACGGAATCCCGAAGCTAATTACTTTTGGGCCTACTTCGTTTTTATCTAAAACAAAATTGAAATCATACCCTCTTTCTTTTTTAAAAGCAGCTACTCCTTCAGGAGTATCGCTATCCTGCAAATTCACGGCTAATACAACGAAATCATCCTTGTATTCCTTTCTTAACGAATCCATAGCAGGAAATACTTGCAAACACGGTCCGCACCAAGTTTCCCAAAAGTCAATTAAGACTACTTTCCCTTTATAATCCTGCACAGAAACTTCATTTCCATCAAGATCTGTAAAAGTTGAGTTCCAAATAATCTCATCGATTTTGAGCTGTTCATCGCTTAATTCTCTTGGGTTTTTTCTTGATTCTGTACAAGCCGAAACAAGAAACGAAATAATTAAAACGGTAAATAAAATATATTTTCTAGTCATAGTCATATTAGGTTAACAACAAAAGATAAGGCAAAGTTCTGAGAAATAAAGATAACAGTTCTATAACAAAAAATAGCGGAGATTGAATAGTTGAATATTGAAGCCAACATATGCTATCTTTGGCTATGATTAACAAAACATACGATTTCACTGTTGTTGGAGCAGGTATTGTTGGGCTTTCTACTGCTTACAAATTATCATTATCATTTCCAGATGCAGCAATTCTTGTTTTAGAGAAGGAAGATAAAGTTGCAGCCCATCAAACCGGAAAAAATTCAGGGGTAATTCATTCAGGAATCTACTATCAGCCGGGAAGTTACAAAGCCAGAAATTGTATAGATGGAAGGCATCAGCTTGTAGAATTTTGCCAAGAAAATGATGTAGCCATAGATATTTGCGGAAAACTAATTGTAGCGACTCAAGAAGAAGAGTTGGAACGGTTAGATGTTATTTACAAGAGAGGAGTAGAAAACAATATTGAAGGAGTTGCTAAGATTAGTGCCAAAGAGTTGGCAGAAATTGAGCCTCATGTAAATGGTTTAGCTGCAATTAAAGTGCCTTGTGCAGGTATTGTAGATTACACAGGAATGTGTAAAAAGCTTCAAGCTAAGATCGAGCAAAACGGAGGAAAGATCTTTTTTGGGGAAGAGGTTTCAGGAATTAAAACTCAAAAGGAACAGCTTGTAATCCAAACGAAAAAGAATACATATTTATCAAAATATTTAGTGAATTGTGCAGGATTATATTGCGACCGCGTTGCAAAATCAGCCGGAGTAAAATCTCCTATTCAGATAGTACCTTTTAAAGGGGAGTATTATGAACTGAAACCCGAGGCGGAATACTTGGTTAATAATCTGATTTACCCATTGCCTCACAAAGATTTTCCTTTTTTGGGAGTTCATTTTACAAGAATGGTTTTGGGTGGCATTGAATGTGGGCCGAATGCCGTTCCCGTTTTTAAGCGCGAAGGCTATAAAAAGCTGTCTTTTGATATGAATGAAGCTTTAGAGATGATGAATTTCCCAGGATTTTGGAAGCTATCTTTAAAGCATTGGCGAATGGGTTTAGGTGAATATCACCGATCGCTTTCAAAAAAAGCGTTTGTGAAGGGTCTTCAAAAATTAATACCTGGTGTGCAAGAAGGGCATTTAAAAGTGGCTCCGTCAGGCGTTAGAGCCATGGCACTTAAACCCAATGGAGAGATATTGGATGATTTCTATTTCGAAGTTGATGACCGGCAAATTCATGTACTCAATGCTCCAAGCCCCGCGGCAACTGCCGGTTTAGCAATAGGAGATGAGATTGTGAAAAAGGTGAAAGATTCTTTTTCTATTACAAATTAACCGAACGTCTACGCCAAACAGTCTTTTCATTTACCGATACTAAAAAGTCAATAAAAATTGACAATAGTAAATAAAAATGGAATATTGTCAAATAAAATTGATTGCATGACATCTTTATCAAAAAATAGTTCGCTCAGATTCCCTTTGACAGATATTTTAGGTTCTAAAAGTAATGTACTGGCATTAAGAGAACTGATCAAAATTGAAGATTCTGTTAGCCATAGTAAAATTATTAACCGAACTGGTCTATCCAAGCAAGGGACATACGATGTAATTAGCAAATTAAATAAACTGGGGATAACAGAATATGCAGGAAGTGGGGGAAGTAAACAGATAAGACTGAGAAAAGAATACCCTTTAACAAAAGATATTATAAGGTTATTTAAGGCAGAGGAAAATTACTTTAACCAACTTATTCAGTATTTAAAAAATGAGGTGGAAAACTTAAAAGTGAAGCCGAAATCTGCTTGGATTTATGGTAAGGTGGCTTCAGGCGTGGAGGATTATGGAGATCCGCTTCAAGTAGCGCTTTTTAGTGATTTGAAAACAGTGGACAAAATAGTTAGAGAATTCAAAGAATTATTGTTCAGCTCAAATATAGAAAGCAAGTTTGATGTAACTATTGAGGTAAAAGGAATTACGATAGCAGATGAAGACGAATTAAAAAAAAGAGATAAGATTCTCTTATGGGGAACAGATGCCATTTATTATTTGAATGATTCTGAATCAGAGGCAAAAGAATTGCGGTCACATCAGATATTGGATGAGCGATCATTAACTGATATAAAAGCTTGGATTAATTTCTTAAATACACATCCGGAAATTATAGAACGGACTAAAACTTATTTGGAAAACAAAATTAATTCAGAAACCTCAGGAGTTAAAAATGAATTAAAGGAATGGAAGAGAATTCTTGAAACTATGTCTTTTCAACGGTTAAAAAAGTTTATGCAATCCGAATCTGAACGTTCTACCCGAATGCGTCAATCATTACCGTTCTGGCCTGTTCTTAGCGAAATTGAAAAGGATGAATTTAAATCAACAATTAAAGATTATTGAATAGAGAACAACTTGAACATGCAATCAGATCAGCATGTGAAATTTTAGGAGATAACGAGCTTTATATTTTTGGCTCTCAAGCTATTCTAGGAGAATTTCCACACGCAGATGGGAAACTAACACGTTCTATCGAAATTGATGTCAGCCCAAAGCATAAACCGGAAACAGTTGATAGAATTGATGGAGCTTTAGGAGAGAATTCACCGTTTCATCATACTCATGGTTTTTATGTTCACGGTGTATCTATAGAAACAGCTGTTTTACCTGAAGGATGGGAAGAACGTACGGTTAAAGTGCAAGATTATATGAACGAAAATAATATAGGTTGGTGCATAGAAATACATGATCTGGCAGCGTCCAAATTAATAGCATTTAGGGAGAAGGATATAGAATTTGTAAGAACGCTTCTTTTAGAAAATTTAATTGACATAGAGATTCTTTTAAAACGTTTAGGATTGATTCAAAAAGATAATGCTTTGAAAACGAGAGCTATTAACTGGGCGAAAAGAATTAAAACAGAATTGAGATAGAACTATTTCTGTTTAAAATATATTGAATGTAGCTTTTCGATTGATATTGATAAGTTGTGACTCATTTAAAACCAAGGAATATAAATGAAAGAAATTAACCCAACAGATATAACCCGAATTAAAAATATCACAAATGGGGAAACTGGAAAGGCGTATCTGGACCTCGAAGAAACCGAGTTTATACTTCATTTTCCTGATAGGAGAAAAAATAATATTCTCGATGCCACTACTGATGAAATTATTGTTTTATATCAACGTGCAAGTAAATATGAACCTAGATTTTTGACACATTTGGTCAGAGCAATTGATAACGAGGTAATTGAAGAAAATAAAAGAGATAATTTCAAGTTTGGTAGATTATTTGAAGTTATCGCATATACCAGAGAAGAAAATAAAATTAACTTTGAAAGAACTCAACTTGGGAATTTGGATTTTAGAAACCGAGGATGGGGAAATGCCGAAAGTTTAACCAACATTGTAAATGAACAAAGCATTGAGAGCATTCAAACCGAAATATGGAATTTGTTTAAACCATTTTTCAATCACAATCTGATCCTTAGTTCAAAAGACTACCAAACTTTCCTCAACGATGAACTAGAAAATGACTTTGAGTCCAAAGAAGGAAAAGAACTTTTTAGGAAACATAGAATTAGAGAAAGAGATAGTTCATTGACATATAAGAAAAAACAGAATGGCATTAAAAATGGAAACTTGGTTTGCGAAGTATGTCAATTTTCATTTCAAAATTTTTATGACCAAGAATATATCGAATGCCATCATAAAATTCCGATTTATAAGGGTGAACGAATAACAAAACTGGAGGATTTAGCATTAGTTTGCTCAAACTGTCATAGAATGTTGCACAGAAAAATAGAAGGTGATTTCTTGTCAATTGAACAACTTAAAGAAGCTGTGTTCAAGTCATTAATGCAACAGCGCGGTGTTTTAGAGTTTGTTGTATGGGAGAAAGATAATCAAATTTTCGAATAGGTCGATTATTGATGTGTCTTTCGACGGTTTTAATGCGTTGCTCGGATACTTCACGAAGATCCGTACCCTTCGGAAAGAACTGCCGGATCACCCCAATTCTGTTTTCAACCGTTCCTTTATCCTGGGATGTATAGGGCCGGGTAAAGTAGACATCAGCGTCTAATTTCCTGCCTATCGAGCGGTGGTTGGCAAAGGCCTTGTCATTATCAAGGGTCAGGGTTTTGATGAATGCTTTGGGTACCCGTGCCAGCATCTGTTCAAGAGCAGCTTCGGTGGTGTCTGCCTGACGGCTGGTTACCTTTTTGAGTCGAGTGAGAAGGGTGGCCCGATAGATACATGAAAATTGAAGTATTTTCTCGTATTAATAAGGAAATTGACTTTGAACATGAAAAAACACTCTTTTTGAAGACTTATGCATTAAATTTTTGTAAACTTGATTCAACCATCGCAGTTACCGATATAAGTGAAGCGGACGAGAACCTTTTATCACTATATAATAAGCAAGGTGAATTACAAGGTGAGGTAGGGAAAATGTATAAAAGCAAGAACCCTTCTGTGAGGCATAGATTATCCCGTGGGATTATATTATGTTCAGAGAAGTATCAAAGGGTTTTAAATGCATTCTATTTCTTCCCCTATATTTACTCGTACTCATATTCAGGTGATTTAGTTCGGACTTACCAAATAGATGATTTTGACGTTCAACGGGTTGTAGAAAAAGATCAAGGTAGAACTGTGAAATATAGTCCTCCCTCAATCCAGCCATTTCACAGTTTTGGGAGTAGTAATTTAGTTTCGATTTTAGAAGATTACTTTCTTGCTCAAGTAAGAGATCTTACAAATGAAGCAGAAAAATTAGATAGTTATTTGATCTCTTTTAAAACCGGCGAAAGTATTTACATGAGTTCTGAATTACCTCTAATCTCTTCTGCCAAGGATAGTTTATTAATCGCAATTGAGCAAAACCCCTTTGCCAAGTGTTAGTATTTACTCCTACTAATTAGTGTCTGTAAGAAAACTAAAAAACAGGAGTTTTGATACTGTTAAGCGG
>CAXBHO010000095.1:0-14876 GCA_963975485.1 uncultured Balneola sp.
TGAATCAAACTAAGAAAAACAAAAACGCTGTCCTATGAACCTAGACCACCACAATTCCACCGGTCGTGTTTGAGTATATGCCTGTCTCAGGAGCTAATGTTAATACTGCACTATTTGAGATGGATGCTGAATTATCTAAAAATATTTGGCGATCCCAATCTGTATTTTCGTTTATGGTATATGGGTCATGATTTACTTCAAAATCCACATATAACTTATTACCAGTTTGAGAAACTACGTTCATATAAAAGTCTGGACCATTTGAGCTATTGAATTCTCTAGTCTTAGGATTAGTTATTTTAGATAGGGTAGAATATTTATCAGGGTTAAAGGTTGATGTGATGTTTACTCCTTGAAAAAAAGGTTCAACTGTTATGTTCCCATCTTCTTTTAGAGCATATACAAACTGCCTAATAGTGGTATCATTTGTATTTGGTGAATTTTGAATGAACACATATCTTCTTCGTGACATATTGTCCCCAAAATTACTTGGATCGGGATTCACTTTTTCCCAAACTGGTAATATTGATGCATTACTTGGTGAAGGATGCTCAATAGCATACGGATACACATTTTCAAAATCCCAATCTCCATCTGTTAAAAGATATCTGACAAATTCTGATGTTTTATTCGAGGCTTTGTCATGGAGAACTATTAAACCTTTATCGGAGCTATTACGAGTAGCATCGTCATAAATGCTTAATTTTTGGTGATTTTCAAAATATAAATATTCATAATCAGAACCATTACCGGGCGTAATGTCATATTTATAAGCATCACCAGTTGTTATAAAATCATCGAGCTCTATGTTTGAAGAATTTTGAGTGATTTCCGGTACACTAATCCATCCAAGTCTTTCACGCTCCTCTGCATTTGTACTTCTACCACTAGGCTCACCCCATTGCATCATACTTGCAATCCGATTTTGAAAACTGCCGTAAGGATGACCGCTTCCCAACAAATAATGACCAAGCTCATGCTTTACTGAATTCAATAAAGTCCCAGAACCAGAATTATCGTGTATAGTAACCCCAGACCCCCCAGATTTATACTTACCTGACCCCAGTGAAGTCCTGTACCTTGTTTTAATTGTAGTTGAATCATTATCAACTAAAATATCTGATCCATATCCCAAGCTTGCCTCTCCCCGCCATCCACCAAACCAACTACCTTTCCAAACCATAAATATCATATCCACTATACCATCAGAGGAATTTGAATTCTGAAAACTTTCGCTATTAGTCCAGTTATCGTATTTGCTAAAAACAACATCATTATCTAAAGAAATCAGAACATCTTTTGTCGCGTTATACCTATCGTAAGTATATTCCCATTTATTATCTACAAAAGAAGAGTCAGTAATGTAATAATCAGAAGAATTAGTCGCCGTTGTAGTTACTACATCTCCAATAACATTGAACTGTCCTAAAGACATTTGATCAAAATAATTAGTGATATTTACATAATTAGTAGAGTTTTGTGTAGTAGTACTATCAATAAAAGAACTAGTCAAAGATGGGAACCCAGATGCGGGCCAATGATTTGATGCTCCGTTATCATCAGGAAACCGAACAAATACTACAAGAACATTTAATGTTCCGTGTGAAGTTATAAACTCCCCATCTCCCTGAATTGTTAAGCTATGATTTTCAGGACCATCATTTGTTCCACAATAATCTGGAGCTGTTTGAGCAACTAATATTGATGGACATAATAAAAATACTGGTATTAATTTATATATGTAATTCATGATGTATCAAGGTTATTTAATAAGTGTCATTTTTTTTAAAGATCTACTAGAGCTTGATTTTAATTCGTAAATGTAGCTTCCTGAGGAAAAATCATTCAAATTTACTTCAACACTATATCTTCCTGCTCCAAAATAATTTTCTTTAAATATTGTTCTTACAACTTGCCCTGTTATAGAATATATTTTAAGAGTTAGATATTGTGATGTTTTATTGTCAAAACTAATTATTGTAGCTGGATTAAATGGATTTGGATAGTTTTGAAATAATTTAGTTGTTTTAGGAATATCACTATAAATTTTTGACGAAGTGATCACTGAAGAACTATCCCCAAAAAATTGATCCCTAAGTTTTAACCCCTTAATCAAATAAGTAGGTCCTCCATCATAGCCAAAATAATATAATAGACCATATTTTTGGGACCACTCTTGATAAAATCTATCTAAACCTTCTGTTTCTGTAGAATCTCCTGATTGAAATATATTCACCCCAATCACAGAATCCGATTTTTGAAAAAATACTTCTTTAAAAGTCTTATTCTGAACTATACCTAACTCAAAAAACCCATTTCTCTCGTAAGAAATCCATGGACTATTTATTTCATTTGTTTTAGATAAATCTAAAATTATCCAAGGTTCAAATCCTTCAAATATTCCTATACCCTTGATACTGTTAGAGCTATCTTGATAAAAATCGAATAACCCAAAACCACTATAACTACCACCTATTACTACCAGAGCTTCCCGTGGTTCTTCACCTGTAATATCCAATCTATATTCGAAAATTCGGTCACCAGAGTTATTATCATCAAAAACATTATATGCTACTCTATCTCCTATTTGATATGGAAAATATAAAGCCTGTAGAGAGTCTTGTCCGCTTACATCAATAGATAGGAGAATAAAAATGAAAAATAATGGAACTTTGATAGTCATAAACTAAATACCCTACCATTTTGAGTTACAACTATATACCTACTTTCAAATAAATAGTCGTTTGTATTTTTAGTGATATACCACTTAAAATTCGAAACATTCATGGAAATTTGAACAGACGTTTCATACTTACCTTCCTTCGTTTCAATCATCTCCGAACTCAAAAAGTCAAAGTCACTTCCTGTTAATCTGATTTGTAGTATATCTCCCTTTTTCATTGTGACGTTCAATGAATCTTGCAAATAAGCCTCACTTATTTGAAACCGGGCAATCCGTTTTTGATTGTTGAAATAATCTACCCGTTCTTCCTCAGAAATAAGCAACCGATCGTCCAAAAATTCCCAACCATTGTTTGGCAAATATCCGGTTGATGACTCATTCTTAGCTATCCGGTATTTGTACTGCTCCGGCTTTCCATTTTTGATGGAAACAGGAACCGTTGCTTCGTAAATCAGATCTTTATCCTCATCTTTCAATGTAATGCCTATTGGGTCCCATCCCATAAAGCTTCCCGTTACCACCACTTTGTCTTTATCCGGATCAAAAAACCCTAATACCTGTTGATTGCTCATAGAAACAGCAAACGGTATTTGCACCTCAACATTTCTTTTCCACGAGCGGTTAAATTCAAACACCGGAGCATCAGAAACTAACACTTCTTTTACTACACTTCGGTTTGGCACAACTTCCCAACCTCCGTTCGCTAAATCTTTATTTGTGTTGGATTGAATTCCAAACTTAAAACTTACCGTATCGGGAATTTCAGATAGCGTTGTTTCATACACCCAATCGCCATCCGTATCTGTTAAAAAAACGGATTGGCTTTGCCAGTCATTAAAATTACCGGCTATAAATACCTGATCGCCTGCGTCAGGATTAAATCTTCCCTCATCGTGTTCTCTTGCAAGATCAATTCGCAGTATTACATTCTCCCCTTTGTCACATGATGTGAGGCTGATAAACAAATATAAAATTGCACCTGCTTTATACATAAAACTCCTTGGCTCTAATTAAAAGAGTACCGTGTTACCAAACTGTTACATTTTAATTATTTTTTTCTACACTCTTCCAATAATTACAATGAAATGGGTATTCCATGGTTAAGGTTGAGTCTTCAAATAGCGGGCAATAATTACTTGATCTTTGAGTAGCTAACTCTTTCGTATTTCCTACAAAAAACAGGACTGCAAACACATTCGCAATAAGTAATAATCTCTTCATTTTATTAAAGTTATTTTTTGGATTTCTATTTCATTGCCCAGTTTCCCTCTTAGTATGTATGTTCCACTTGACAAATTCTTTGCGTTAAGTTCTATAGAGTAATTCCCGGCAGGTTTGAATTCATCGATTATTTCCCTCACTAGTCTGCCTGTTATGTCATACAATTTTAATTCAACAATACCAGACCTATCCATTTTATAGATAATCGTAGTAGAAGGGTTGAAAGGATTGGGATAATTCTGAAGTAGTTCAAATTCGACGGGTATTTTAACAGTTTCTTCATTTGAGATAGGTATTGATCTTAGCTGTACCGAATTTCCATGTTCAATTTTGTACAGATTATAGGTAGTAGAGAAATATTCATTATTTGCAGAAACGGTAAATCCGGTTACCTCTTCTTCAGGATTTACCAAAGTTGTAAAGGTTTCTCCAAAATCCATTGATATGGCTACGGAATCTTTATTCCACACATAGATTGTACCCGAAATTGTTGGGTGAACTTTGAGTGATAATTGGGTTTCAAAAATATTTTGCTTTTCCCAGTTGCCCAGACTTCCTTCAAAATCATTTTTGTATAATCCATACTTACAAGTTTCAAATGTGCATGTATTTCCCGGAGCATTTATTCTATCAATTATGTAGATAGTGTTTTGGTTACTATCGTAACCATAAGCTTCAGGAAGTAAAGTATCACTTAAACTTTCAAGTGTAAGCCCTTGATCAATACTTCTATAAAATGCGTTACTGTCAACTTCAAAAAACGAATCTAGCCCAAACATTAACGAATCATTATAAGGGCTTAATGATCTCAAAGGGAAATTTACCTTGGATCTATCAGGAATTTCAAACCCATTGTTTTCATTGGCGTCCGGCCAATCCTTCCCCCCATTTCTTCCTATTACGGTTTCGCCATACGCCTTCACGTATACTAACCCACTATCTTTGCCTGTTTCGACATTTAAGTTATCTATGGTAACAAACAGTCCTCCAAAAATATCTGAGCTATCGGGAATTTGTATATACTCGGAACATTCATTATCGCAATATATAGTGACATTTATAAAATTATTTGGATCGTTATTAATTAACTCAAATGCCAGAATCCCCACCGAATATTCGAAACCAAATCTCCTATCAAAATAATCTTCTAAAAAAAGTTTTTCAGTACCAGATTCAACATTCAGTTGATAAATATTTCTTTTAAAGTAATCGCTGTTTTTAAGGTCTTCTTGTATTCTAAAAAAAAGGTAATCTTCATTCAAAGAATCTGTTACTACTATTAGATCATAAATTTGAATGGGAATATATTGGGCTTTTGAATTTTCAAAAGTAAATGACTGAATGAGAAAGATTAAAACTAATATGTACCTTTTCTTCATAAACTTAGGTGTTTACCAAACTGATTGACGTTAATACTTCTTTCTTCATTTGCACACTCTGATAAATTCTTAACCAAGCACCAATTAACGTTTGAAGCAGACATAGGAATTTGTACAGAAACTTCGAAATAATTCTCTTTTGTCTTAATCATTTCCGAACTCAAATAATCAAAATCACCTCCCTTCAATCTAACCTGTAATATATCTCCCTTCTTCATTGAGACATTCAATGAATCTCTCAAATAAGATTCGCTAATTTGAAACCGTGCAATCCGTTTCTGATCGTTGAAATAATCGACTCGTTCTTCCTCCGAAATCAGCAAGCGATCGTCCAAAAACTCCCAACCATTATTTGGCAAATATCCGGTTGATGACTCATTTTTAACTATCCGGTATTTATACTGCTCCGGCTTTCCATTTGTGATAGATACAGGAACCGTGGCTTCATAAATCAGATCTTTATCCTCATCTTTTAACTCAATTCCTAAAGGGTCCCAACCCATAAAACTTCCCGTAACCACTAATTTATCTTCTTCGGGATTGAAAAATCCAAGTACTTGTTGATTACTCATTGAAACGGCAAATGGAATTTCTATTTCAACATCCCGTTTCCAGGATCTATTAAATTCAAACACCGGTGCATCAGAAACTAACACTTCTTTTACTACACTTCGGTTTGGTACAACTTCCCAACCTCCGTTCGCTAAATCTTTATTGACACTTGATTGAATTCCAAACTTAAAACTTACGGTATCGGGAATTTCAGATAGCGTTGTTTCGTACACCCAATCGCCATCTGTATCTGTTAAAAAAACGGATTGGCTTTGCCAGTCATTAAAATTACCGGCTATAAATACCTGATCGCCTGCGTCAGGATTAAATCTTCCTTCATCGTGTTCTCTTGCAAGATCAAGCCTAACTATTACCTCCTGCTCTTGGCCACATCCCAGTAGAATAAATACTACGCTTATTTGTATTACAATATTTTTCATTTATGCTATTACATTAATATTTTCTAATGTAATACGCAAATTATGGTAATGTAAGCTCCTCTTAATTTATTAGTAACAGTTTTTCAGGGCTATGCCAGTAGGTCCAATGGCTTGAATAGGGGATAATTTTTAACGTAGCGTTTAATCCATTTTGTTGTAATTGCTCATACCATAACTCCACATCGGTGTAGGGAATATCGGTGTCTTCTCTGCCATGAATAAAAGTAAATGAGGTATTTGGGTTGACGGATGAAATGCGATTGGCAGTTACGAAAGACTCCATTTTTTCAGGTAATAACCAAGAACTTATTAAATAGGCTTTTTCGATATTTAGTTCTTGTTTGGTAAGTTCGTTAAGCAACAATGGCACTCCTTTACTCCACGACATCACTGACACAAAATGGTAAGTTTTTTGATGCTCAGCAAAAAAACCATTGAAATAGTCATTCATAGTTTCACCCTTTTCCGTTTGATTGATATAAGGAAATAAAAGTGGTTTTCGGGACACCTGAGTATAGCTGTTCCATTCCGCCATCCTGGAATGGCTTTGACCTGCATAAGTTTTAAAATAGTGATTTACTGTATCTTCCAGTTCAACATGGAGTCCAATAATAGCTTCGTCTATGATTTCTTCTTTACTATATGGTAAATATATTTTGTACAAATGGTGCCCGTAAAGCTTCGTTCTTGGGCCACCAAAATATTCCGTTTGGTCTTTAATCAATCGTTCAATATCAAATAAAGGTCTAGTGAAGCATAGCATGTTATAATTATATGTAACATATTGCTGTACAATGACTAACAAGTATTATAACCGTTCTAAAATTTCAGAAGCCAAATTTAGGCAACTTATTCGCTTCTTTTCCATGGACTTTACCGCTACCGATTGTGCGATCCTTACCGGGCTTTCTCGCCGTTCAGTTACCGACATCTATCAAAGAATTCGCACAAAAATAACCCAGTGGTCGTTGGATCAATTCCCTTTACAAGGAGTGATTGAAGTCGACGAATCCTATTTTGGAGCTAAGCGTATTCCGGGGAAACGAGGCCGAGGTGCTGGAGGGAAGACCATCGTCTTTGGGATCTTCAAACGCCAAGGAAACGTCTATACAGAAATTGTCCCTAATGCTTCCAAAAAGGTGCTTCAAGGTATCATAAGAGGAAAAGTAGCTTTAGAAAGCGTGATTCATTCGGACGGCTGGAGAAGTTACGATGGGCTCGTGGATGTGGGCTATGACAAGCACTTTCGAGTCCATCATGGCAACGATGAATTTGTTCGGGGCTCTTCCCACATTAATGGTATTGAATCCTTTTGGAGCTTTGCCAAGCGAAGACTGGCTCAATTTAATGGGGTTCCTACACATACCTTCTTACTGCAGTTAAAAGAAACAGAATTTAGATTTAATCACCGAAATACTAACTTATATAACGCACTGCTAACCTTACTTCGAAATGACCCGATTTAAGTAGTTTGCTTCACTAGACCCAAAATAAATATCGCATGCTTTGGCGCAGTAAATGCATAGTAGGAATCTGAATCAACCGCTAAGCTAGCACCCATTATTAATGCCCCGATAAGAAAGAGAATAAGTTTCTTCATGGCATAAAAAAGCCCTGATTGGTTAAACAATCAAGGCTTTATGTTAAGTTAAATTTTCGACTACTTTATCAGTGTTACTTTTTGCGACTGAATGGTTCCTGCCAGGTTTGCTCTAATGAGGTAAAGTCCACTGGCAAGGTTAGAAGCATCAAAGACAACTTGATGTTTCCCTGCTTCATAGCTTTGATTTACCAGCACCGAAACTAATCTTCCTGTAATGTTATACACTTCAATTCTTACCCTGCCGGATTCAGGTAAAGCAAACGGAATAACAGAAGCAGGATTAAATGGATTTGGATATGCACTTGATAGCTCAAATTCTGTAGGCAACTCCTCTATCAGGCTTTGCTCTCCCGGGAGTGCTTTTTCAAATACAGTAGATTGACCATGATCTTGAGCAAGTTTTTCGAGTTCTGACCTAATTAATGACACGTCTATAGGATCCCAATCTTCTTGCATATCAAAATCTGGTTGTAATAATTCAATCTGTTCTAACGCCCCTAAAGCTTTGCCATATTCTTCTTGATTCTGGTGCATCAAAACCAAAAATTGCAATAAGGCAAGCTTATTATCTTTATTGGTTACATGAGGACTATACTTGCTATATAAATGTTCTATACGGTTATACTTCCCCATATTAAATGCCTCTTCCATTTCCATTATTATAGCTGATTCTCCAACTATTTGAGAAGCTTGTATATATTTTAATTGATCAGAAACTTTTTCCTGATCAAGTGACTGTGTTTGATTTTTTGGCTCAGGTAAAGCAATCGCTAAATTATCCAAGCTATCTGCAAGTAATAAATTAAACATATTGAACCGTGCTAACCATGTATTTCGATTTTTTCGAATAAATTTTCTTTCCTGTTTAACATAGTCTTTTTCTATCTGAGTCAATAAATCCACATAGGCTTTCATCCAACGAGCTTGTTTATAATCATTTTCATTGGCTGCCATATTCTCTTTTAATGACTTGAGCTTATTTTTTACTTTTATGGACTTATTCACATCAGCATCAGACGATCCACTTGTTTTCATCATTTGAACATCAGAAGCTGAATTGACTTCATAAGGATCGTCAATTGGACAAATTTGATACGGAGGCTCGTTAGAATCACAATCGCCTGTACCCGGGTTCCAAACCGATGGGTCATCTGCTAATTCGTTAGTGTAATCTACATCACCATAAAAATAAGCGGAAGAGGGCGCTGTTCCGTCTTCCCAATAATTTCCCTGAGCAGGAACTTGCCAGGAAGTGGCATTCTCGCCTGTACTTGTAAGCGCAAGACTATAAATATATTTTTTACCGGAGGAAGTAGTGGTAAACTTATTTACGCCTGCCTCCACTCCGTAATAATTAGAACCTAACCCGGCATACACTCTGGAAGTATTATCTAATTTAATATTATGACTTCCATTATCAATAATATTAGCATCATTAAACCACAATTTGGAATTAAATGTAGCATTAACTCCATAAGAATTGTTATTTACTATTGCTGCTCTGAACGCTGATGGAGATTGTCCATCATTAAAATCTTCACTTTTTATCTTAACCTCGGCATTATACAGGCTAAGGCCTACTCCTGAGTTGTTTGAAATTACCACTCCATCTAACACTACATAATCACTGTTAGCAATGTGCATCCCTGTAGTGTTATTTTTTATGTATGAATTAGTAAATACATGATTGTTTGATGCATGTGTCCTAATTCCGTAATTACCACCTTCAATAGTTACATTGGTGAATTCGCTTCCATCCGATCCTTGAAACAAATAAATTCCTTCGAATTTTTTAGTGGGATTCAGTCTTTTAAAAGTAGTATTGTTAGCAACTATTTTACCGCCATTTGTGACTTCTATTTTGGCGTTTTCGCCGAGATATACTGTAGTGTTATTGAAGTTAACATTATTTGAAAAAGTAACTGTTACATTGTTATCTAAATAAAGTTTTTGATTTGTATAAGTTTGTGCAGATGCTACATTTTCATTATTTACAAACTTGGTATTAGTATTTTGTGTTAATTTCCTATAAGCAACAGTATAACCTATTTTTGAATTTTGTAAATTACCTGTACCCCATTGGTTAAAGGAATTTCCTATATTATCATATTCCAAAAACCAGTTATACCCCTTAAAAATAATTTTACCACCTTCTTCTATTTCTATATTTGCACTTCTACGTTGTAAGTTTGGATTACCGTACGACCACGTATTTGTATTTTTCGATATAAACCAAGCATATACCTCGTTGAATGGAGAAAAGTTCAGCTCATAAACGGATTCGTATATATCTGCATAATATTTCCCCGAAGAAACATTTCCCCAAGCACCATTAATAAGAGTTATATATTTATTGTCATCTAACTTTGTAGAATTACCATTTGTTAAAATCCCTCTTTGAAAAGTAAAATTATCAATAAAGTTTTTAGCGGCGTTTACATCAATAAGACCCTTACCTGTTTTTGCTATATTTTGATTACCAATAGGTATTGCTGTCCTAGTTAGTACCTCTCTAATATCGTCTGGTGAAAGGCTTGTATCATAATCTTGTAATAAACTAACAATACCAGTAGCAACTGCTCCAGCCCCTTTTGTACCTGTAAACAAAAAATAGTCATTTGAGTTTGCGCCTGTAGTTAAAAGATTTACCCCAAAAGTAACTAAATCAAGATTTTCATCGTAAGGCATTTCACTTGAATAGGTATAACCCAATGTCCCATCAAATGATGCAGATCCGACTGTAATTGTTAATTTATCATCTGAAAAATTTGCTGGGAATCCTACGTAAATTCCTGAATAAGAATTCTGGGCGGCTACTACTACTATATCATTTAAATAAGCATTTTTCAGAGCAAGAATGGCATCGTTATATTTAAAATCTTCTGAGATTGTAGATTTAAAACGATCAAATAAATTAGAAAAAAAGAATTCCCTTCCATTAGTTAAACGAAAATCGGGATACACTTCAAATTCTGCAGGATCTATATTATAGTCTATACCTTCAGGCAACCAGTTTATTGGAAGATAAATTACTGAAACCCCATCACTAACACTAGCATTAATATCATCTACAATACCGGATGTATTAAGAGTAACAATATTTGCACTCGGCACAGTTTGTCCATCTTTGTTGATTGCCGTTGTAGTTTCAAGTTTACCTACATCATAAACACTGATACTTGAATTCCAATTAATTCCTGCAATACCCTTTCCGTTGTTAGTGTTTGCCCCTATCAATCCAATCAGAGGATTAGGAGTACCCCATTCAGTTAAACTACTAAGTCTAACTGATTTTCTTTGATACCTTCCATTAAGATCTTCATGATCCTTTACAGTACCAATTCCAATTATTGAAATTTTTGAATTCGGACTTCCAGTAGTACTATTCCAAATACTGTTTATGCCGCTACCTGAAATATAGTACTGACTTTGATATAAAGAATCATTTGGAATTTGACTTGATACAATAGTCGTATTTAAAAAACTAAACACTACTATTGATGAAATTAGAAATATTTTTTTCATAGGTTTTTTATTTTTTTTTAAATAAAGGTTTAACTTCATATGTTTGAGTGTCTATCAAAAATAGATTTGTAGTCACGTTGGGTATAACTCGGCTAAATAGTATTTGTGAACCGTCTGGACTCCACGCAAAAGCTCCTGCATAACCAACCCCTTTAGTGACTTGCTGGCTTTTTTTAGTTTTATAATCCATTAGAAACAGCTCAGAATTACCCTCCCCTGCATCATTTCCAAAAGCAATCTTTGTACCATCAGGTGAAACAACCGGACCAGCCAGTAAATCAGTATCTTTTATATCAGTTAATACTTTTTGATTACTTCCATCGGTATCAGCTTCAAAAATTTGTTTTGCGTTTTTACTCGATCGTCCCTCTAGCCAATTTACATATACTACTTTATCACCCGATGGAAACCACCCTCCCATTATCCCATAATCAACAATTATTTCAGCATTTCTTCCCGTTGTATCCATAATGGATATACCTCTAGGTTCACCAGCAAATATTGTAAAAAGTATTTTAGAAAAATCAGGCGAATATCTCGCTAATAAAACATTCTCAAAGCTATTAGTAGAGTCTGTTCCAGTTAGAGGTTTCTCCTTATTATTTGCAACATCATATTCAAATATTTGTAATGGAAATGAGGTTTTATGAAATATAAATTTTGTTTCATCTTGATTCACGTCTCCATTGTAAGCTCTACCTCTAAAAATACTTTTTCGTTCTTCGCTATTTAAATCATATGACCAAATATCGTCTACAATCAAATTTTCTGGCTCTGATAAATTAACATGTTGAAAATAAATTTTAGTACCATCCTCATTCCAAAATCCATTATGAGCATAAAAGTCTTCAGAAGCTGGTACGTCTTCATCCCATATTGGTTTTTCAGGTTCAATACACGAATTCGATAAAAGTACTACGAATACTCCGTATAGAATTATATAAATCGTTGTCATATTCATTAATTGAATCAATTATTAGGTTAATAAATTTCCAATCCAGCAGAATCATATAAATTTTCAAGTAATTGTCTCACTCCAAATACTTTGGAGTCCTGAGAATGATCAAAATTGTCTTGGGCAGTATTATCAAACCCTCTTAAAGAAAGTGCTGGTCTGGGGATATTAAAATAATCGCTCGTGAACCTTGTATTCTTTTTATTACAAGGCAATATCCAACCATCTGAATCACACGAATTCTGAGCATTTGTAGTAATTGTGCATAATGAACCAATAATTGTTATTGATAAAATAAATTTCCAAATTTTCATTGTACTACTAATTTAGTGTTTAATATATATTTTAAAAGATTTGACTGGAGCTTCTCTCATTGTGTCTCCGTTATCTGCTTCTACCCCAAACTCTACTTCTCGCACCACTCCTGCATCATTTGAATACCTTTGCGCTTTCCATTTTATTTTAGAGCTTTTTACCGAACCATTCACAGGTATTGGATCTCCAAAAGACCATGTGTAAACAAAGCTATTATCCAAGCTATCTTTAATGATTGCGCGTACCAAAACTGTATCACCCACAGCAACCGTGTCGGGAGTTACAATGATGTCCACAAATTCCGTTTGGTAATCGAACACAGGATCAGGATCAGGAGATCCGCATTCCTGATTTGCCATTACTAGCCCGAGAATTAATACACTTAGTACTTTTAACTCTTTCATAATCTAAATTTCATTTCTTAGTGTGTTATGAGAAGGTAAACTTAAATTACCCAAGCCGTTTAGCTTACCACCTGAGCCTTGGTTTTCTTCTATGATGAATGATATCAATGTTAAGAATGCTTTCGTTTCCAACAACCGACCATTAAATTCTCTGTTGTTATTATCATCAGATTTAAATTGTGCTTGTTCATTAACTTTTCTCATATAGAAAATTAATTCGAGTGCATAAGAATCTGCGACTGGACTTCCTATTCCATATAATTTTTCTAGCAATTGACGAACCCCGTAAACTTTTTCATCCTGACTATGGTCATAATTATCTTGAAAAGTGTTATCAAACCCCCTTAAAGAGAGAGCTGGTCTTGGAATATCAAAATAGTCGTTTGTAAATCGGGTGTTGTTTTTATTACAAGGCAGTACCCAGCCATCCGCATTGCAAGAAGATTGAGCATGTATACTTCCGATTGAAGATAGAGTAATTAGTATTACTAGCGAGCTTAACTTTAAAAAATTCATGAATATTTGTTTAATGTTGAATATAAATATCAAATTGCCTTATCGGAGCATCCTTCGTAACATCTCCGTTGTCCGCTTCTACAGCAAAACTTGTCCTTACTACTTCCCCTTGATTATTTGTATATCTAATTGCTTCCCACTTTATCATTGGCCCATCGATTTTACCGTTAACTGGAATCAGTTTTTTCATTGTCCAATTAAATTTAAATCTAGTATCTAGGCTATCTTCAATAATTGCGTGAACCAATATAGTATCACCAACAGCAACCGTATCTGGAGTTACAATGATGTCCACAAATTCCGTTTGGTAATCGAACACAGGATCAGGATCAGGAGATCCGCATTCCTGATTTGCCATTACTAGCCCGAGAATTAATACACTTAGTACTTTTAACTCTTTCATAATCTAAATTTCATTTCTTAGTGTGTTATGAGAAGGTAAACTTAAATTACCCAAGCCGTTTAGCTTACCACCTGAGCCTTGGTTTTCTTCTATGATGAATGATATCAATGTTAAGAATGCTTTCGTTTCCAACAACCGACCATTAAATTCTCTGTTGTTATTATCATCAGATTTAAATTGTGCTTGTTCATTAACTTTTCTCATATAGAAAATTAATTCGAGTGCATAAGAATCTGCGACTGGACTTCCTATTCCATATAATTTTTCTAGCAATTGACGAACCCCGTAAACTTTTTCATCCTGACTATGGTCATAATTATCTTGAAAAGTGTTATCAAACCCTCTTAAAGAAAGTGCCGGACGAGGTATGTTAAAATAATCATTCGTAAATCTAGAATTTTTCTTATTGCATGGCAAAATCCAACCATTTGTATTACAATTGGATTGTGCTTCTAAAGATTGAGCTCCGAAAAAAAGAATGAGCGTTGAAATCAAAATTATTCTTAAATATTTCATATAATTTAATTTTAATGAATGATATAAATGATAAAACTCTTTATTGGAGGATCTTTAGTTTCATCTCCATTATCTGCTTTAACTGAAAAAGAAACTTTTACAGTATCCCCTGACTCTCCCGCAATGGGTTCTGCTTTCCACCTAATCATTGAACCCTGTATAGAACCATTAACAGGAATAGGATTATTAAAATCCCAATTAAATTCAAATCTAGTATCTAGGCTATCTTCAATGATTGCGTGTACCAAAACTGTATCACCCACAGCAACCGTGTCTGGAGTTACAATGATGTCCACAAATTCCGTCTGGTAATCGAACACAGGATCAGGATCAGGAGATCCGCATTCCTGATTTGCCATTACTA
>CAXBHO010000096.1:0-14732 GCA_963975485.1 uncultured Balneola sp.
TTGAACTGGCAGCCTGACCGATTTTGTTTTTACACAGAATTTGGGACTTGACCGCATCAATTCATAAAAGACCAGACTTTTTATACACGAAGAATGGTGGATGATGATTTTTGGGGAGAAGTGGACGATGTTGATTATTCAAAAATTAAAGTTTCTGACCTACTGAAAAAAGAAAAAGACAGCATTATTTACGAATATGCCTTTGGTGATAGTTGGGATCATGACATCATTTTAGAAAAGATAGTGGAAAATGGAACGACTAAAAATATTCCGACTTGTTTGGCAGGAAAAAATAATTATCCACCAGAGGATTGTGGTGGAATTTGGGAATATTCTGATATGTTAGAAATCTTAAAACATCCAGACCATGAAGAATACGAAGAATATGTTGATGGGTTAGGCGAAGGATTTGACCCGAAGTATTTTAACAAAATTGAAATTGAAAACACCAAACTTAGGATGTTTAGAATTATTTTGAAAGAAGAAACTGCTTACAACAATCTATAAAATAATTGCTCAATTTTGGGCTTAACCAAAGGTAATTGCAAGTTTATTACGTCTGATTTTTTCCTGCGAAAAATCCTCGCATATAAACCCGCACTACGCTTATACTTTACCGTTGATGCGAAATCCCTTCGGTCTTTCGCATTAACGTTGGAGCATATCCGCCAGAAAGCAATAAAACTAATGGATTTTTTTTTGGGTAACCATCTCGATAACAATTCTAGCTCTTTCTCTGAGTCCATGTAAACTGAGTGATAATCTTCCAAAGTAGTCGGTTTCTAAAGGATCAATTCCGGCTAAATAAAAAACGAGATCTGGAATAAATTCATTAAACACAGTATCTAACCAAACCTAGTTCAAGCGTCTCGCTTGGACGGTTAACGATCTCATTTTACTATTACATATCTTGGTGGCTTTCTCGCCGGACGTAAACGTCCTACTTGTGTAAGTTTTGTTGACGGCTTATACAAGTAGAGCCTTTGCCGAAGGCATCCATTTGGTGCAGGCTCCGCGAACTATTATAGGCATCTCACGGTATTTACCGAGACCTGAATTGGTAGTAAAGGATGAGTATGTAAGTAAGAATCAGATTCCTCCACAGGAGTGCCTTTGGCGCTGCCTTCGCAGGAATGACGTTGATTTGGATTGGGGAGATTGATAAAAAACTCAAAGTCATCTCGCGGTGAATACCCGAGATCTAGATTTATTGTAAGGGCTATGTTTGTAATTACGATTCAGATCCTCGGCCATGAACAAACTTATTACTTTTACGCCGGACGTAAACGTCCTTCTTGTGTAAGTTCTGTTGACGATTTACACAAGAAGAGCCTTTGCCGAAGGCATCCCTTTGGGACAAGCTCGGCTGATTGGTAGTGAAATCTGTATTTCTAATTACGATCCATATCCTCTCCATTCACCGGAGGATAACTAATCAACGAAATGATGGGATATTCGAAAGAAAAGAAATAGAACAGAATCCATTAACGGGTGATTCAATAACCTAATTCCTTTGCAACCTCAAACATTTGAGCAAGCGCAATTACCGTTTCTTCCAAAGTTGGTGCATAACCACCGGATAGCAGTAAAACCATAGGAATTTCTTTTTTAGAAACCATTTCAATTACGATCCTGTCTCGTTCTCTGAGACCCTTTAAACTAAGTGACAATCTTCCAAAATGATCAGTTTCTAATGGATCAATACCACCCAAATAAAAAACGAGATCTGGTTTAAATTCACGAAACACCGTATCTAAAGATTCAATCAAGTTTCGGTGATACTCTTTATCGGCGGTTTTATCCGGTAGTCCAACATCCAAGCTGGAAGGTGGTTTTTTAAACGGATAATTTTTCTCTCCATGAATGGAATACGTGTATACATCATCATCATTTTTAAAGATCTCCGCCGTTCCATTTCCCTGATGAACATCGCAATCAATAACCAGAGCCTTGTTAATCCACATTGATTGTTGAAGCACTTTTATGGCGACAGCTACATCGTTATACACGCAAAAACCCTCTCCCCAATCCGGCATTGCGTGATGCGTCCCTCCTGCCATATTTCCGGCAATCCCATCTTGTAGTGCCATAATTCCAGCGTTCAATGTCCCTTGCACTGCTAAACGTGACCGAATCGCTAAACTTTTAGTCCATGGCAATCCCATTCTTCGAATCTCTTTTTTATCTAAACTACCATTCCAAACTCCGTATGAATATCGTTGTGTGTGAGCAGTCATCAGGTTTATAAAATCAACCATTTTAGGTTCAATAATTTCGCTTTTCTGCAAAATCTCTCTTTCCAATAAATAGGCGTGTAATCCTTGAAATTTTTTTATCGGGAAAATATGCTCATTGGGAATAGAGGCGTAATAACCGGGACTGTAGCTAACTCTCATCTAATTTACTTAAGCATTAATTTAGTTCTAACAAAATTTTAGGTTGCTTTTCTAAAAAAAAAGCATATTTCAATTTCCTATTAATTAAAATCAATATTATGAAAAGTATTCTAAAGCGATTATTTATTTTAGTTGCAGTGATTAATTTTAGTTTTATTCTATCAGTGAACGCAGGAGGTATATGTTACAATGGAGACTGTATGTATTACGTAATAACTGATGATTTCGGATATTCATGGTTCTTATATTGTGAAGATGGTACTTCTGAAAGTGGAAGAACTGCTAACACTGGACCAGGTGAGCCTCCCGCAGAATATGTTGGTAATTGTGAACTTTAATTTCCAAAATAAATTAGTAAGCAGTGTTAAAGCTACATTTTTAACATTGCTTATTTTTTTTATAACCGGTTGTGAAGATAAAAAGTCTTATCTATCAGAAATTCCAGATATTGAATTTTTTACTATTAAACCTATTTCTGCTTTTGACATTTCTAAAGTAAAGGTTTTTGATGTACAAGATTGGCCTTTTGTAAAAGATACATCCAACTATTTCTCAAGCATTGGAGATATCGAATTAGTAACGAAAAATAAAATTTGGATAAGCGATCCTATAAGTGGAGTCGTAGCAGAATATGATAGCACTGGAAAAAAGATTAGAATTATACTTGATTCAGGCCGAGGACCCAATGAGGTAGAAAAACCATCTTCCATAATAAAAACTAATAATTCATATAATCAATTTTACCACATTTATGACGTTGGACAAAAAACCTTAATCAAAATCGATACATCTGGTCTTGAACATAGCAGATTTAATTCAAGTCTTCTTGGGATTAATGGTCTTGAAAATAAAATTATACTAAAAGAAAATAAAAGAATCTTAACTTCTTCACTTCTTTATCCCGAATACAGCTTAATAGAATTGGATTCTGTAGGTAATTTTTCAAAAGGAATTGTAAAGAAAATAATTCCCGATGGGTTTCAGCCAATGACTCACAATAACATTATATTTGAGTTTTCAAGAACCAATAAGAAATTAGTATATGCTTATTCTGGGATTCCAATAATTTTTATTAAAGATCAGAAAAATCAAATTGGAATTGACTTAGAACCCAAAAAGCAACTTTCTGAAATAAATACCCCTCTAAAAAAACTTCCTCAAAACAAGCAAATAACAGTAAAAAAATTAATTAAAAACATTCTTATAGATGAAACTAATAATCAATTAATAGTATCATATTTAAATGATATTTTATTTATAGACCTTGAAAAAAATAAAATATATTTGTATTCCTTTTATAATAGAAATAAGGAAAAAATTAAGTTTCATACTTTCAAAAAGGTAGGAGATAAAATATTTTTAATTAATTTTTTTACTGGCAATATTAAGTGTATATCATTAAGCGCATTGAAAAAAAGTAATAATACTTAAACTTCTACATTCAGTTTTATAATGCCCATCATACGCCCTGCTTTTTTCCCATCTCTTCTATAGGAATAGTAATCCGAGTCTGAAAAAGTGCAGCCGCTATCGATTTCAATGTTAGATTCGAAAACACCGGCATTAAGTAACTGACTTTTGATAAACCCTTTGATATCCATATGAGGTTTTGAAAAGCTTTTTCTATCTATAAAGCCATCAGGGAACTTACTTGCGACTTCTTCACCTATTTCAAACTTTTCCTGAGATATACATGGACTTAAAAAAACCTTTATGTCTTTTAAATCAGCACCTAAAGCAATCATTTTTTGTAGAGCGTCAGGTACAATACTAGCTTCCGCCCCTCTCCAGCCTGCATGTACAGCGCTTATTATTCCCGCTTTTGAATCCGCCAATAAAATTGCCGCACAATCTGCAACTTGTATGGCTAATGCCAGCCCTTTTTCTCTGGTTATGAATCCATCAATATTCTCGTAGATTCCGCCTTTCTTTACTTCCAGAATTTCATTTCCATGAACCTGATTTGCAAAGGCAATATTTGAAACATCAGTGGAAATATTATTTGCTAAAAAATTCCGATTTCCTTCTACTGTTTCTTTTTTTTCTTTGGTATTAAATCCCAGATTAAGTCCTTCGATTTCATAATCATCCTGAACAGATTCTCCTTTTTTGGTGAACCAAGACGAAATTCTTTCTTCATCAAAGATTGAAGGTTTTATAAAATCAGGCTGGTAAGACTTCATCTAATTTCTCTTTGATTTTATCTATGGGGAATTCGAATCCCGTCCACATATTGAAAGACTTAGCTCCTTGATGGATGAGCATATCTAATCCACCAATAGGAATTCCTGGGGAACTAAAAGCTTGTTTTAAAAACTTTGTTTGACGAGGATTATATACAATATCGTAGCAAATTTTGCCTTCCAATATTTCTACTTCTTCATCTCTAATCGGAGAACTTTCCGTGTTTGGTGACATTCCCAAAGGGGTAGCATTTACAATCATTGTTGACTCATCAGCGTACGCAAACCAATTATCGTAGCTGCATCTAATTACATCAGCATCGTTATCGCTATACATTTCCGGTCTTCTTGATACCAGAACTAATTCTGAAACTCCTGAATTCCTTAGCGCATAGATAATTGCTTTTGTAGCTCCTCCTGTTCCAAAAATAATAACCCGCTCTCCCTCAAGATTATCTGAATAATCTTCAATAGGCTTCATAAACCCATAAGCATCAGTATTATGCCCGATTAGCTTTCCATTTTGTTTGATGAGTGTATTAATCGCTCCGATCTCCCGAGCTTCTTCAGTAAGTTCATCAACCGCATCATAAAACAATTCTTTATGGGGAATGGTAATATTAGCTCCCAAAAAAGAGTTGTTGGTGCAATGAGCTAAAACCGTATTCACATCTTTGGAAGCCACTGAAACGGAAATATATTCCCCTCCAATTTTATTATGCTTAAGCGCAATGTTATGCATCAAAGGCGAAAAGCTGTGCATTACAGGATTTCCAATCAGCAGGTAATGAGAAAGTTGACTTTTTTCGGACTCTATGAATTCAGAAAATTTCAAAAGCTAAATGGTATTGAGTTATGTACAAAAAAAAATGCGCACCTTAAAAGATGCGCATCTAAAATACTAAATATTTGTAGAGTAACTATGCCGTTACTTCTTCAGTTTCTTCAGCCGGTTTTAATTCAGTTTCTTTGAATGTACCGGATTCAGCAAGTTTCTTAAACGTTTCTAAATCTTTTGCCAACTGTGTAGCTGATTCTTCGATGAATTTAGCTACTTCTTCGCTAGGTTCGCCAAAAAATGTGCGGTAGTCTAATGAAAACTCAACACGTGTGCGTTCGCCATTATCTAATGGAGTAAAGCGGATTGTGCCTGTTTGGTTTAAATTACCGTTGATGGTGATCCAAGCAAATCTTGTATTGCGAAGGTTATCAATTAAGTTAGTTGTCCACTTAAATTCTTCGTTACCAATCTTAGTATTGTATTCGAATGTTTGTGAATTAATTCGATTTACAACGTTGATACGCTCTAAAAACTTAGGAAATTCAACTGGATTGCTTAACAACTCATACGCTTTGGCAAGAGGTAAATCAATTTCGATTCTTTCGTGCGCCATAATAGATTTCTTAGTATTGTGTTCGTTTTGAGATTAAAATCTTGATGATGAACCGACTTTCACGGATACAGATAGGATTTAACCATAATGAACTAAAAATACGGATAAATTGGTTAAGCCTCAATAACAATCCGAGATAAATAAACTTTTAATTACTTCTTTTTATGTCTATTAGTCAAATTAAGCGACTAGTATTTTTAACATCCCTCCTTCTTGCATTCAACATTAGCTCAACCTTAGTAATAGCGCAGGATATTACCGGCTTCCTGAGAAATTATAATGCAGTATTAACTTCCTCCCCTAATGAATATTTAGTTGGTAGAAACAGGCTGAGAGCCGATATTTCTTTTAATACTGAGTATGGAACGGTGTTTATTTCTAATGAGATTTTGAACACTTATACAAAATCTACGAATAATTACGCCTATGATTTTCGGGAAGGGTATTTGGACGCTTATTTCAAAAAAAGTGATCTTAGAATAGGAAAACAGATCATAAGTCAGGGAAGAACAGACGGAACTTTTATCACTGATATTATTTCTCCTATGGATTTGAGCGAGTTTTTAACTCTTCAGGTGGAAGATCTTAAAGAAGGAATCCCTGCCGTTAAATACACCCGATATTTTGGAAATAATTTTTTAGAAGTTGTTGCAACCCCAATCTTTCAATCAAATACACTGGCCAAACCCGGGTCAAGATGGTTTCCTTTTACTGAGTTAGAAAAGAATACCAATGTTACTTATGCTGATTCCTTATCAGAGAATTCATTCAGCTCTTTTCAGGGAATGATAAAATGGGGAATTCGATCTAGCTTGAAATGGGATTTAGATCTGCTAGCTATGTGGTGGACAGACGGAAATCCCGCCTACGAAAAAGATCTTGTTTTTACCGGTCCCTTCGGAGCATCTGATCCTGCGCTTGAACTCAAAAAAACATATCTCAAGTCTCCTATACTTGCTTACTCAGGGAATTACATCATAAATGATAACTTGATATTCAAATCCGAGTCTGCCTTCTACTTTAAAAAGTACTTTGACTATCTTCCAGAATTGGCAACAAGAGTCAATTTTAATAGTTTAACTCCCAGTGAAGCTCAACAACTGGCTTTAATATTTGGTCAAAATGACGATGGTTTTCTTTATGAAAAACCCTGGCTTGTTAGCATGGTTGGATTACAAACAACCTTAGCGGGAATTGATATCGGTACTCAGTTTATATTTGAACATATTTTTGAATACGATGATCTGATATTACAAGAAGAGAATTTCTATTATTCCACCTTATCCTTACAAAAAAATTTTATCAGAAATAAGCTGCTTGTTTCGGGGTTTGGGAGATACAATTATATAGGAAATGATTTTTGGGTTAATCCACAAGCACAATACGATGTAAAGGATGGATTAGAAGTAGCGCTTGGATTTCACTTTTTTGGGGGAGAATCGAGTGAAAATTTCTATGGCCACTTTAACTTTAAAAATTATGCAGCCAGTTCGTTTGGGTATCTAAAACTGACTGCATTTTTTTAAAAATTGCTTTCTTCAACCATTTATTAGTTCTGCGAATTTATGAAATCTTACGATTAGTAGATTCTTTTGTACTAAACTGAGCAAACAAAGCAGGAATTACTACCATGTTTAGTAATGTTGAACTTAACAGACCTCCAAGAATAACCTGCGCCATAGGAGATTGAATCTCATTACCAGGTTCACCTACGGCAATAGCCAATGGGATCAATGCCAGCCCTGCTGTAAGTGCTGTCATCAGAATAGGATTAAGCCGTTCCATGGAACCTTGCCTTATGGCTTGCATAAATTCTTTCCCTTCCGAAAGTAATTGCTGATAGTGAGACACCATCAGAATTCCATTTCGTGTTGCAATGCCAAATAAGGTAATAAACCCCACCAAAGAAGCAATGGAAACAATACCGCTTGTAAATAAAACGGTAAATATCCCACCGATTAGTGCAAAAGGTAGGTTAACCATAACCAACAAAGCAGTTTTCAATGAGCCAAATTCCAGATATAACAGCAAGTATATTCCAAGAATAGAAATGATGCTTAACAAAGAGATAGTTCGGGTGGCTTGGGCTTCGCTTTCAAACTGCCCACCATATTCCACGAAATAACCCTGTGGAAGCGTTACGTTATCAGCAACGTTAGTTCTAATCTCATCTACAGTACTTCTCAGATCGCGACCGGAAACATTTGCCGAAACCACGATTTTGCGCTGTACATTCTCACGGCTAATGGTATTCGGTCCGCTTCGTGATTCAATGCTAGCCAGTTCAGCTAACGGCACTATTGCTCCACTTTCCAAATTAAATCGAGCCTCTTGCACCGTTTCAATACTGCCTCGATGATTTTCATCAAAACGCACAGTTAAATCGAACATCTTGTCTTCTTCAAGAATTTGAGAAACCACTTCGCCGGCAAAGGCTACATCCACCATTTCTGATAAATCTTTGATGGTAAGCCCATACCTTGCCAGTGCTCTTCGATTTGGCTTAATTTGGATTTGAGGAACATTTTGTTGTTGTTCCACAGAAAGATCAACAACGCCTTCCACATTTTCCATCTGTAATCGAACTTCTTCGGCTTTTGCCCGAAGCTGGTACAGATCAGAACCGAATATCTTAACTGCGATATTCGCTCTCGTTCCAGAAAGCATATGATCAATTCGATGCCCGATTGGCTGACCGATTGTAATATTTGTTCCCGGTACAACGCTTAAATTTACTCTTAGTTCATTGAGCATTTCTTCTTTATTTGAACCTTCCGGTATTTCAAATTTGGCATCAATCTCAGAAGCGTTAACACCTTGAGCATGTTCATCCAATTCTGCGCGGCCAGTACGCCTTGAAGTGGATCTGATTCCTGAGTGCTCCAGAAGAATTTCCTCTATTCGGTTTCCGATAGCATTTGACTCATCCAAAGAAGTTCCAGGGACACTCACCGCACTAATTACCAGTGTGCCCTCATTAAATTCAGGCAGAAATGAACGGCCTAAAAAGGGAGCAACAATTAATGTGATAATAAAAAGAACCAGCGTTCCTGCAAGAACACTTTTTTTGAATCTGAGTGCAAAATCGAGGATATAACTATAACCGGACTTAAGCTTTCCGGTGAACCAGCTTTCTTCTAATTTACCTTTTGCACCTTCTCCACTTAACAGATAATAGCACATGGCAGGAGTTACCGTCATCGCTATTACTAAAGAGGCTCCAATAGAAACGATATAGGCCAGACCTAATGGTTTCAACATTCGTCCTTCAACCCCACTTAAAAAGAAAAGAGGAAGAAAAACGATGATGATGATAAATGTAGCATTAATAATGGAAGATCGTATCTCTTTAGAAGCTTCAAAAATTACATCAATAGATGCTTTTTGTTGAGTTTCAGGGAGTTTTGAATTTTCCCTGAGCCTTTTAAAAACATTCTCTACATCAATAATGGCATCATCTACGATTACCCCAATTGCAATTGCCATACCACCAAGTGTCATCGTATTAATAGTGATACCAAAGAATTTCAAAACAAAAATTGAAGCAACCAATGCCAAAGGAATAGCCGTTAGTGATATAATCGTGGTTCTGAAATTCGCGAGGAATAAGAACAGAATAATGATTACCAGAAAAGCACCATCACGTAACGCTTCAATCACGTTTTCAATAGCCAGATCAATAAAATCGGCTTGGCGAAATAGATGCGTATTAATAACAAAACCTTCAGGTAAACTTTTCCCAATCTCAGCAAGTGTCGCATCAATGGTATCGGTTAAGTCGAGCGTATTAGCTCCGGGTTGTTTTTGAATAGAAATTATGACGGCGGGCTCTGCATTTACTGAAGCATCTCCAATTTTTTCTGAAGCAGCAATCTCAACTTTTGCAACATCACCAACTAAAACAGGTTGGTTTTTATGCTGAATGATTACCGATTGTTCAAGATCTTCAATCGAATACGCACGTCCAATACCACGAATGGTATATTCCTGACCATATTCCCTAAAAAATCCCCCTGAGAAGTTCTGATTAGAAGCTTCAACGGCGGTTAGTACCTGATCGAGTGTAATCTCATAAACCTTAAGCTTTTCAGGATCAACACGAACTTGATATTGCTTTTTACCGCCACCAATAGGAATAACCTGTGCGACTCCCGGAATAGCGAGTAATCGTCTACGTATTTCCCAATCAGCAGCTGTACGAACTTCGAGTTCTGAATGATTTTCACTGCTTACGCTCACCAGCATGATCTCTCCCATAATAGATGAGATCGGAGCCATGATGGGTGGCGGAACTTCTTCCGGCAAGTTGCTCCCAACCATTTGAAGTTTTTCGTTCACTATCTGCCGGGCTTGAAAAATGTCCGTTCCCCACTCAAATTCTACCCAAACAATAGAAATCCCCATTGCGGTTGAGGAACGTACGCGTCTTACTCCGGTTGCTCCATTCACGGCTGTTTCAATAGGTAAAGTTACCAATCGCTCTACCTCTTCGGGGGCCATCCCGTGAGCTTCTGTCATTACTGTTACCGTAGGTGCGGTAAGGTCGGGGAAAATATCCACGGGCATCCTTAGCACCACATAAATCCCGGCTGCTAATAGTGCCACTGATGACACCAACACAACAAGACGTTGCTTTAAAGAACCTTTAATTATTGCGTCTAACATAGTATATCCTTATTCAATTAATGTGCATGGCCATGTGCAGGCGCTTCGGATGAAAGTGAAGCAAGCTTCACCTGATAGGGATTCACAGTAACCACATGTTCCCCTTCATTGAGTCCAGAGGTAATCTCAATCATACCCCTATCTCGTATTCCTGTGTTTACTCTTCTCTTTTCAAAAGACTCTCCCGATACGTGCACAAAAACAAAGAAACTTCCTTCTTCTTCAATAAGTGAACCTTCCGGTACGGCAATAGCACGCTCTTTTTGATCAGTATCGACATATACATTGGCAAACAAACCTGTTTGAAGAGACTGATTAGGATTGTCCATTTCATAAATCAGAGATACCGTCCTTGTTTTGGAATCTACACTCTTTCCCGTGCTAACTAACCGCCCATTGAACTCATTTAAATCATACAAACGCTCATCGCCTTGAACTTTGAAAGAAGCGGAACGAGGCGTTGATAAAGAAGTTCGTTGTGAAGCCGGGACGTGCACATAAAGCCAAACTTTTGACATATCGGCAATAAGAAAAAGGGGATCACCAACATTCACCTGCATTCCGGGAGTAACATACGTTTCAAGGAATGTTCCTGAAATCGGTGATTTTAATGCAAACCGGTAAGATTCTTGAGAATCTCCATAGGTATTAACCGAAGAGGTATCAACTTGTACAATCTCATTAATTGTTTGAAACTGTATAAGTGCTCTCCGATATTCGATCCGGGCTTTATCAAGATCAACCTCTGGGACAGCTTCTCGTTCAAACAGTCTTTTTTGACGATCTAAATTTTTCCGTGCAAGCTCAAGCTCAGCTTGTGCATTGATAAACTGTTGAGCATAATTTTCTCCATCAGCTGACTGAATAGCAGGATTCAACACCAACACAGAGGTTCCTTTAGTTACTCTGTTTCCTGATACAGGAAGTTTGGTATTCATAGTTGGTAATATGATTCCTGAAAAGGGAGCAGATACTACTGCCTGCCCATTGTTACGTGCAGCAATCTCTCCATGTGCTTCTATCGTTCTGGTAAGAGTTTTGCGTGCTATACGTTGTGTGCCAAATGGGATTTTCCACTGTTGCTCTTTAAGAAAAGAAATGAGGTTGGGGTCTTCCTCATCACTAACGGCAGGAATTTCTTCCATCGAGTTGTAAACAGGAATTCCGTTTACAAACAGTGTGTCTTCTACCATTCCTGCTATTGTAATTGTAAGGTTGTACCGACCTGCTTGCTGAAAAGTAAAATCGGGACCATAAATACCCGGAATTCTTACTTCCCGTTCTGTAATCGAAACCCTTTTACCTTTATCAGAAACTAGAGTAAAATTTACGACAGAATTATCCATCGCTGCAAAATCCGAAAGACGTGTTAAGTGAACCGCAAATGTAGCTTCTTGCCCTACAATGAGTTCAGGATACTCCATAAACAGTTCCGTTTTATCCGTCCACTTGGTAATCACACCAGCCCCTTCTAACTCATGCTCATGATGATCTTGGTCGGATTCATTTTCATGATAATGAGATTCTCCACCTTCGTAACTGTGTGCTTCTTCATCATTAGATTGCTCATCACTCTCATTATCATGGCTATGTTCAGAATCTTCATCATGTGGCTGTGTCTTTTGTTCTGATTGATTTTGGTTTGAAGTAGCCGGTTGTTCATGTGTGTGATCTGCGTCTTCTCCATGCGGATGTTCTGCTTCATTGCTGCCACAGCCGGAAAACAGAAACAGTGTTGCGACTGTAAAAATTAAAAATGATTTTTTCATTGGTCGATATTTTGTTGGTTTGAAAAAAGATTACCACCCGAAACAAGATCTAACTTGTATAAAGCTTGATTGTATTCGGCGATGGTTTCGTAAAAAAGTGTTTGCCCAGTAACATAGGCTTCAGTTGCATCTAAAAGCTCTAACAACGAATATGCACCTTCCTGGTAAGCGGTTTTTGCTGTTTCAAGCATTGTGCTATTCCCTGAAAAGTCCTGAACAGAATCCCATTGCTTTGCAAACTGAACAACCCGCTGATAGGCTAAAGTTATTTCGTTTTGAACAGAGCGGTTTTTCAATTCTAAGGAGGTAGAAAACGTTCTGGCTTGGGCATACGTACTCATTACATTTCCTTTATTTTGATTGAATAAAGGCAGCTTTATAGATCCCCCAATTACAAAACCTTCCGAACCATTGGACTGACTTTTATAGCCTAAATTAATATTGAAATCAGGGAAACGCTCTCTTCGCTCAACAGTGTATTGTAGCTCAGAAGCTTCTCCAAGAAATTCAAGGTTTTTAATATCAGATCGATTCCCTAACGCATATTCAATCAGAGATTCTTTGGATTCGGATATCGGTATTACCGTAAATTCTTCATTGAGTTCAAGTTCTTGCGAATAATCTATTTGAGGAGAAATCATCAATGTAAGCTGATTTCTAGTATCACTCAATTGAGCCTGTACTTTATCTGCCAGTTTTTGATATTTGCTGAACTCTATGCTAAATCGTTGAAGCTGAACAGTTGAGTAAGCACCCTCATCTCTTCTTGCTTTAGCCGATTTTTGAGCTTGTTTTACAACCTCAGCAGCTTCCATAAGAGCATTCAGTTTATGAGACAAGAACCAATGTTCAACATAAAGAGATTTCAATGTCCGGATGAGTAACTGCTCTTTGTAACGAAATTCTAACTTCGCCGCTTCATTCAAACTCGATGCACTTCGGTTTCTCAGAAATGGTTGACCAAAAAGTTCAAGTGGTTGAGATAATTGAATGGTCGTTTCATCATAGTACGGCGATCCGGCATTCAGGCTTTCATGATAAACGATAATTTCAGGGTTTGCGAATGCTTTATAGATTTGAGCATCTCCCCTTTGACGTTCCTCCTCAAGCTCCAACAACATACGCTGTAAACTATTTTTCTGAAAAAGCTCAACAGCCTTATCAAGAGAAATAGGAACATTTTGTGCTTGGATTAGAGATGGCAATAAAATGATTAGTAATGCCAAACCTCTTATCCAATATCTGGATAGATTCATGGTCTAAAATTTGAGATTTATAAATAAAAATGAGATAGGCAGGCAAAAAAGCCTGAAATAGCTAAGCTATTGGAGGGGCACGTAGAGAAAAAGAAAGATGGATATCTTGCGAATAAATAATATCCGGAGGCGGTAAATCAAGCAGGGTTAAATTATCCAAACTGAAACCGCACTCAGTATTTGTAATAGTGGCAAAAAGATTGGAAGTAGATTCAATCTGAGCCGTTATTTTTTTTGAGTGAGATAAAATACCACTTAAATCAATGGTTGAAACTTCATGCTCTTTATCTGCATCATTAGAAGCATGGGAATTATCCGCTTTTTGGTCTGAATGAGAATGGGCATGAAGAAGAACATGAACATCCCCGTGATCAAAAATATGATCGAACATAGAATGGAGGTGCAAACCGTTTCCAAAAAATACACATAACGTGCTTGCCAGAATAACAGCTTGGGCTGATAGCTTGAAAATTCTATTTCTTTTAAAAATATTCACGAAAAGAAAATAGTGGCGCAAGTTATAAATACCAAAAGCAAATTGATAAGAAATGAAAAAATATAGCTACTAATAGCTGCTTAGTATATAGAATAGTTACAACTCACAAACTATTTCCAATCACTACAGCTTTTAATTTATATCTCTAACAATAACAGTACCTAATTCGAAACTTTATTCTTTAACCCGAATTATTCATAGTGCGGTTAATCCGTGTCAAATTTATTTTAGCTGACGATATTTTTTTGTAATCGGATTGGATTATTGATTTCACGCATTCAAAAAGATGATTTTCAGCTGTTTTTTAGAATTATTTCAGCAAAATTTGGCTATTTTTAACTACAGGACACATTGATCCCGAGCTTGCTATTTATTTCACGTAGCAAGCCTTATTGAGTAATTATTGCTCGGAATAGGTCTTGGTAAACAAAAGCCTTTACACCTCGTTCCGTAGCTCCGCTGCGGAATGCCCCGTTGGAGCGCTACTCCCAACACTCAGCTCTCAAATAGACTCACCAAAGTAAGATGTTCCAACGCGATGGAATTTCAGACACAGGCATTTGGTTTAATGAG